>CAZHPP010000052.1:10713-13240 GCA_964534535.1 uncultured Victivallales bacterium
ATTTTTCATCCAGTCCACTTTTCTGAAATCTTTCCCCGGAGTGCGTGTGGGATCGGCGGGACAGTCCAAGGAACCGAGCTGGACATATTTTCCTTCCAGCAGAATCTGCCAGGCAGGCTTCATCGTCGTATTGTCGACGGCCGCCTGATACTGCGGTGCGCACGTCGGAAACCAGTCCTCGCTGTCGTTGAAGTAGTTCGCAACACCCAGCCCCAGCTGTTTCAGGTTGTTCAGACACACGACCGCTTTCCCTTTTGCTCTTGCCGCATTCAGCGCGGGAAGAAGCATCCCTGCCAGAATCGCGATGATCGCAATAACGACCAGGAGCTCGATTAATGTAAAAAACCGCCTCATTCTTAACCCTCCGTATTGATTGGTTCAGCAGAAAACGCTGCTGACGTCTTTTGTCTTCTGTGGAATATTATACTTCTTTTTTCGCCTTCCCGCCTTGACTTTTATGCCAAAGAACAGTATTTTAGTGCCAAAATCTTCGGAGGCCTTCAAAAATGTCCGGAATCAGCTGTTTTTTTCATGCCCCGCTTCTGGCGTTCGTCCCGGATGGACACTTGCCCGTTGCCGTCAAACGCGTCGCGCCGGGAAAACATCCCAGCCGTTCGTTCCATGACCATAATTTCAGCGAAATCGCCGTGATCGAATCGGGACATCCGACGCATATTCTCGACGGCAGGAACTGGCAGCTCGAACCCGGCGACGTCCTCATCGTCCATCCGGGCGCGATCCACGCCTACGACAATGCGGAGGACATGGGGATCGTCAACGTGGTCTATGACGCTCGGAAACTTTCTCTCCCGCAGCTGGACGGCTATACGCTGGGGGTGTTTCGTGCCGTTTTCCCGGAGGCAAAATCGGACATGCTCCATCCCGTGCTTCATCTGGACGCGGAAGGCCTGAAGGAAATCCTTTCCGACATCGACCGACTGGAAGAGGAACTGCTGTCGGCGCGTCCGGCCGCCATGCTCGGAACGTTCGGAAGATTCATCGACCTGCTGGTGCACCTGGCGCGTCACGGCGGCGCAACGGACCGGAAGGATTCCGCCCGGTTCCAGATCGGCGATGCCATCGCGCTGATGAACCGGCGCTTTGCCGAGCCGCTCCATGTGGAGGAACTCACCAAAGCCTCCCGCATGTCCCGCCGGAATTTTTTCCGGCATTTCAAGGCTGCGGCAGGATGTTCGCCTGTGGAATATCTGATCCGGCTCCGGCTTCAGCACGCCGCGGAAAAACTGCTGGACACCAGACTTTCCATCGGCGAAATCGCCATCGGATGCGGTTTCTACGACGGCAACTTCTTCTGCAAGAAATTCCGCGAAGCCTTCGCCATGACTCCGAAAGACTACCGGAAGCAGAATTCAGCGGTCAGGTTCTGATTGTTCCGCCGGGCGTGCGTCATCTCGGATTCATGAGGTCGTATTTGACGACCTCTGCGGGACGCGTCTCCAGGTCGGCCCAGATCTTGCGTCCGGGGTAGATGGACGTGTTGATCCCCGTGTGGACGTTGTCCCCGATGATCGACCCGAATTTGCGGCGGCCCGTATCCACCAGACGGCCCATGATCATGCTCAGATGGTTCTTGCCGTCGTGGCGGAAGTTGGAGGTGATCGTTCCGGCGCCGATATCCACATGCGACCCGATCACGGTGTCGCCGATGTAGCAGAGGCGCGCGATCGCCACCTTGTCCTGAAGAATGGAATTTTTGACCTCGACCGCCTGTCCGATGTGGCAGCCGTCGCCGATCGATGTGGAGCCGCGGATGTGGCAGTTCGGCCCGATGCGGCAGTTCCTGCCGATCACGGCCGTCCCTTCGATATAGACGCCCGGAAGAATGACCGAGCCTTCGCCGAGCACCAGCACGCCGTCGACATAGACGGCCGACTTGACTTCGCCGCGGACGTCGCTCTTTGTGATTTCGGAAAGCAGTTCCTCGTTGATCCGCAGGAGCTGCCACGGGTGTTCGATCACAAAACTTGCGGAGTCGACGGACACGATCCGTGCGTCGGGGGCCGGTTTTTCGGAGCCGGACATCCAGGCCACGTCGGCGCCATCGGAGTCGCGGAGTGTGAACGGCCCGGCGGAGGAAGCCAGTTCGTCGAGCAGAGTCTTCGAGGGCCAGAATGCAGAGGGCACGGAGAGGGTCATCATGGTCGCGAGGTCTTTGGCCGCGCCTTCCCAGCGGGTGAGCAGCAGTTCCCCGAGAATGCTGCCCGACATGCGGATTTCCTGGAGGGTCTTCTTGCAGCAGAGCGGCGCAAGCGTTTCCGTGTTTTCGTTTCTGTAAATGCGTATCATCATGGTGAAATCTCCGTTTTCCTGAAACATAGTATATCACGGCCGGACGAAAAAACAAGCCGGCCCGGAAAATATACCCCGGTCCCGAAAATGCGCCGTCCTGCCGGGAAAACGAATGGCTGTGTACGAAACGTTGACTGTTTTTCAGGGATTCGGGGGTCCAGAGGGAAAAACGGAGGTTTGCCCCCTGGTCGACAGGCGTCGACAAAAAACAAGCGCA
>CAZHPP010000053.1:0-3026 GCA_964534535.1 uncultured Victivallales bacterium
GAGCGCCTCGTCGCGGATGAGTTCGATTCCGCGGTTGACCCAGCGCCAGCGCTCCTCATAGGACTGGTAGGTGATTGAGATGTTGTAGGCCATGTTCCAGGCCAGGAAGGCGGCCGCGCCCGTGAACTTGGGCTGGAGTTTGGTGATCCAGGAGGCAAGCTGGACCAGTTCAAAGTATTTTCCCTGTTCCTGGAGCGAGCCGGCGCGGAGCCAGAGCATGTCCGCAAGAAGCCCGCGGAATCCGCCGAGCGCCACCGTGGTGAATGCGACCATGGGCGGAAGCCCCTTGACGGACGCCTCGTCGACGAGCTTGTCGGCCGCGATCCGGCTGTCCAGCTGCTTCTGGACAAGGAGATTTGCGCCGAGAAGGACAATGATCGCGGCCAGGGCCAGGAACCATATCTTGAATTTTCTGAAGTACATGACGGAATCACCTCTTGGTTGATGCGAGCGCCAGTTCGCGGCGGTTGTAAAGCCACATGCAGAGCAGGGCGATCGGAAGCCCCTTGAGCAGGATCTGGAAGAGGAACACCATGCCGACCATGGACATTTCGATCATTTCGCCGTTGGCGACGGAATCGGAAATGTCAAATTTCTGCACCGGAATCACGGAGGAAAGCAGGATGTTCCCGAGATAGTAGCCGAAGCGGTCCATCAGCGGCATGTTGTCCCCGAACGTTTCCTTGGCCCCGATCAGATAGAGCGAGAACGAGCCGAAGGCAAGGTAGGACACGCTGAAGAACACGGCGACCGGCATCGAAAGGAAGCTGGCGGCAGAAACGGCGATCACGGAAACGGCCAGAATGGCCAGGAACTCCATCAGCACGGCGCGGAAGTAATTGTTCGTGAAGCTGATGGTGCGGATCAGGAGCTTCGGGCCGTCGGCCATCTGGAAGAACATGGGCTTGCCGGTTTTCCCGAGATTGGAAAATCCGATCACGGCCTCGCCGTTGTTGACGATCTGTTCGCCCGGCATGGCGAGCTCGTTGACGGACTGGCAGAGAATCTGTTCGGGCGGACGGCTGACGTAGAAGGCCTTGCGGACGGGCTCGGGCTTCTGTCCGGGCTTGAGGTCGGCGGGGTCCGGCTTGACATTGTAGTAGACGACCGCGCCCCACGCGCCCATTTCCGTAGGCTGGGTATTGGAGGAGGATTCCATCATCCCGGAAAAGGCCTTGTACCGGAGGAACACGGTATCCTTGCAGGATTCGGGGAGGTTTTTGTACACCCAGTAGCGGACCATGCCCGGCTTGACCTCGCAGAGGCTGGCGACGATCTGGCGGCGGATGGAATCCATGGCCATCTTGCGCTGTTCGGGAGTGGCCAGGTTCAGGACTCTTTTGCCGTCGGGAGTGGTTTCCGCCATCTTGCGCTGGAATTCCTGGTCGGCAAGCTTGTCGATGTCGGGCTTTTCGGGCATGTAGACGCGGCGTCCGGTCAGGACTTCGTCGCGGATCCTGCGCTGTTCGCGCATGCTCTGGACGCTCGACGGGGACTTGTCCGCCCCCTTTGCGACGATTCCGAGCTTTCCGTACTGCCACGTCACGAAGGCGTAGACAATCACGGAAGTGATGGCGAGAAGGGCGGTGAGGATCGCCACGACTCCGGTCAGTTTCCCGAGCCAGATCACGGGCCGCGGAACAGGTTTTGCCGTGATCAGATGAATCCGGGAATCCTCGACGTCCTGCGTCATGGTCTGGCATCCGAGCCAGATGGCGGACATCATCAGCATCACGGAAATGAAGGAAAGGCTGTATTCGAGGGAGACCTGGATGAACCCGTAGGCGGAGCCGTCTCCCTTGATCGTGTTCGGGATCACGAGCACGCCGACGGTCAGAACAATCAGCAGGAAGCGGAACACGTGCGAGCGCACCGCGCTCCGGCAGGTCAGCCGTGTAATGGCCAGAAAAGCTGTCATTTTGCAGATGTCCTTATTCGCTCTTGTTCACTTGTTTTTTCCGGAAAACAGTTCGGCGAGCTTCCTGTCCGCCTCGGAAAGTTCCTTTTTGCGTTCGGCGCCCGGTTCGACGGCGGGAGCCGGCTTCGGCGCGGCGTCGAGGGCCTCGAGCTTCTTTTCGGCCTCGGCGGAAATGGGTTTCTCCGCGGGTTTCTCCTCCGGCGCGGGCTTCGGTTCGATTCCGGCCAGGACGGCCAGCTTCTTTTCGGCCGGAACGTCCTTGAGTCCGTCGGAAAGATATTCGGCGATTTCTCCGCCGGACGTGGCTCCGGACGTGGCAACGCTCTCCTTCTTGGCCGAATTCACAACGTCCAGGAAGAAGTCCTCCAGGCTCATCCGCGGATGGTCGAGCTCCAGCGGGAGCTCCTTTCCGGTGGATTCCTTCACGATCGCGGCGATCTTCCGGAGTGCATCCGGCGGAAGGTCGGGCACCGTGATGGTGGACGTGTTCTTCACGGTCAGGAGTTCGTCGATCGCGCCCTGGGCGCGGATCTTGCCGCCGTAAAGGATGATGACGCGGTCGCAGACATCCTCCACGTCCCCCAGCAGATGGCTGGTGACGAGCACGGTCTTGCCGCGTCGCTTGAGGAGCCGGATCAGGTCCTTGACCTCGCGGCAGCCGATGGGGTCGAGCCCGGAAGTCGGTTCGTCGAGGATCAGGAAGGAGGGGTCGTTGATCATGGCCTGGGCGAGCCCGATGCGGCGCGCCATGCCCTTGGAAAATTCGCCGACCTGACGGTTTCTGGCGTGGGCGAGCCCCACCATGTCCAGCAGCTGTTCGGAGCGCTTGGCGCGCTCGGCGGCGGAAAGGTTGAAGAGCGACGCGAAGAAATCAAGCGTCTCATAGGCGCTCAGATACTTGTAGAGATAGGTTTCCTCGGGGAGATACCCGATCATGCGTTTGGCCTCGACGCTCCGCGGGGAAGCGCCGAAGACGGTGAGCCTGCCGCCGGTGGGGTAAAGCAGCCCCAGCAGCATCTTGACGGTGGTGGACTTTCCGGAGCCGTTGGGTCCGAGGAGTCCCAGAACTTCGCCCTCGCGGACCTGGAAATCAATGTCGTTGACGGCT
>CAZHPP010000053.1:3039-13116 GCA_964534535.1 uncultured Victivallales bacterium
GGGACGGTTCCAGAAATCGCGGAACTCCTTCACGAGTCCGACGGCTTCGACGATATTAGCCATGATGCGTGTACTCCCGCTGATTTTTCACTCAATTTCCGTTCGAAGCGTTTTTCCTTGCCTCGGCGAGCGTGACGCTTTCCCCGGTACGGACCAGCCGTGCGCTGTTGAAGATGACGATCAGGGTGCTGATCGTATGGAGCATGGCGGCCGTGATCGGCGAAAGTTTTCCGAACACCGAAAGCACAATTCCGCAGATCACGAACGTCAGGCCGAACGCCACGTTCTGGTTGATGATCGAAGCGGACTTTTTCGAAAGCGAAATCAGGAGCGGAATGCGCCGCAGATCGTTCGTCATGAGCGCGATGGAGGCGCTGTTGATCGCAATGTCGCTGCCCATGGCGCGGATCGCAATTCCCAGGTCGCCCGCCGCAAGGGCCGGCGCGTCGTTCACGCCGTCTCCCACGAACGCCGTGAGACTCGATTTCTTGGTCTGTTCCACATATTCGACCTTGCCCTGCGGCAGACAGTCGCCGCGGAAGTCGTCGATTCCGACCTTTTTCGCCACTTCGACTGCGACGGCCTCGCGGTCGCCGGTCACCATGGCGCAGACGCGGATTCCGGAATTCTTGAGTTCGCGGATGGTCGCCGCGGCCTCGGGCCGGATCGTATCCTTGAATCCGAGCCAGCCGATCGAGACGCCGTTGCGGGTGATCCCGACGATGCTCATGCCGGCGACTTCGGCCTCGTCATGGCCGAGCTTGACTCCGTTCTGTTCGAGCCAGGCGGGACGGCCCACCATGCACTTGGCGCCGTCGATCACGGCGGTAACGCCGCGGCCGTGGATTTCCTCGTATCCGGAACCTTCCACCGGCTTGATTCCGACTTCCTTCGCGAGCCGCAGGATGGCCAGCGCGGTCGGGTGGTTGCTCTTGGATTCGACCGAGGCCGCGATCAGCATGAGTTCGGCCGGCTTGACGTCTCCGAAGGGACGGATCTTGTCGACGGCCAGCATGCCTTCGGTGAGCGTTCCGGTCTTGTCGAAGACGAATGCACGGATCTTCGCGGCCAGTTCGAGATGGCTCACGTTCTTGATCAGGATTCCCAGACGGGCGGCCGCGGCCACAGCGGCCACGACGGCCGTCGGGTTCGCGAGCACCACGGCGCACGGACAGGAGATCACCAGAAGCGTGATCACGCGCTCCATGTCGCCGTTGGAAAACCACCAGGTGAGCATGGCGAGCATCAGGATCGTGGGCGTGTAGAACGCCGCATACTTGTCGATGATGCGGACGAAGGGGCTCTTGCTGGTTTCGGCGGCCAGGATCATTTCCTTGACCTTGCCGAGCGTGGTGTCGTCGCCGACCTTGGTCACGCGGATTTCAATGCCGGCGGAAAGGTTCTGCGTGCCGGCGAACACGTCGTCGCCGACGTCCTTGTCGACGGGGAGCGACTCTCCGGTGATGGAGGCCTGGTTCACGGCGCTCTGGCCGGAAATGATCGAACCGTCGATCGGGAAGTTTTCGCCCGGGCGCACGCTGATCACGTCGCCGATGGCGAGTTCGGAAACGTCGACGTCGACATAGTCTCCGGCCTCGTTCCGCTTGTGGGCGGTGTGCGGGGTCAGGCGCAGCAGCTCCTCGATGGAGCGCTGGGCGCCGCTGGCGGTGCGCGTTTCGATGATGATGGTGATGAGAAGGAAGAACGAGATGATTCCGGCCTCGCGGAATTCGCCGCCGGCGAAGGCGGCAAGGATGGCGAGGGCGACCAGTTCGTTCATGTAGACCCTGCCGACGCAGAGGTCCTTGATCGCGGCCCAGACGATCGGCAGAGCCAGCACGATCGCGCCGAGGACGGCGCTCGCCTGGGAGGCAATGGTCTGGAGCGGGAAAAACCACTCGATCAGGAAGGAGTTCAGGACCAGGAAGCCGCCGGTTACGGCGAAGGCCGCCTTGCCCATGCTTCTGCCGTGGCCCTGCCCTTCGGTGAGCGGGGCGCCGCAGATGCAGACCTTTCCGTCCGCGTGGGTATGTTCATGTTCGTGATCGTGTCCGCAGCAGCTCATTTCGCGGCCTCCTTTGCTTTGCCGGATTCGGCTTTTTTCTCCTGGGCCGATTCAGGTTCGGGGTTGAGTTTGAGTCGAAGTTCCTGCCGGCCGGCGGGGAGCGCGTTCAGGATGAACTTGTCCCGGACCTGGGCCATGGCGTCCGCAACGGAGCGCGAGAACAGGGAAACGGTGACGGATGCAGGATTCTTCTTGTATTCGGCGTAGATGTCCTTGAAGTAGTCGGCGTCGGCCTTGATGTCGGAAACGATCTTGAGCTTGTAGTTTCCGGCGTCGGCGATCATGGCGTCGGCTTCGGACTTGGCGAGCGCGAGCTGGTTTTCGCGGTAGGTTTCGGCGGTCTTTTCGGCGGCGCTGGCCTGGATTTCAGACTGGAGGACCTCGTCGAAGGCGTCGATCGTCTGCGGCGGCGGGCTCTTGACGGTGAGGTTCACGGAAATCACTTCGATTCCGATGTCGAGCTTCGCGACTTCGGAACGGACGAGCGACTCGACGTCCTTGCCGTACTGGAAGGCCTTGCCGAGGAAGATGATGTCGTTGGCGTTCCATTCGGAGGTGACGCGGATCACGGCGTTGTCCAGCACGGCGCGCAGAAGGGTCCGCGGGCCGCGCGTGCCGAGATTCTCGCCGCCGGCACCCTGGATGACCATGTCCGGATCGCCCGGATTCACGGGAGTCATGCACTGTTCAAAGTAGCGCTTGGCGTCGCGGATGCGGTAGGTCATGCTCCAGGCGGTGTGGATCAGGCACGCATCCGCCGTGATGAGATAGCCGTCGACGCCCGGCTTGAGCGTTCCGGCCGCGGCGCCGGGTCCGGCGTTCTTGCGGTCGGTGATCAGCGCCTGGTTGGCGGGCATGAACGCATTCGTGGTGATCGTGATCGGGCTGGTGGGCACGACAATGATCGAGCTGACCGGGTACGGAAACACCCAGTGCCAGTCTTCCTTATAGATATCCTTGAGTTCGCCGAACCGCAGCGTGATGACTTCGGTATCCGGCTTGACGGTGAAGAATCCGCTGAACGTGAAGAACCAGATCAGCAGCAGAGCGATGACCGCGGCAAGAAGGATGAACACCGCTTTCAGGCTCTTGACGAGCGTGGCCATTCCGGAGGAGAATACTCCCCCGTCCGAAACGGTCTCGCGCATCTCCTGAGTTTTGTTCTGTTCCATGTTGATTTCTCCGGTTCGGCGTTATTTCGTTCCGGGCTTGACTGTGGCGTCGGGAAGGTTCGCGCCCATCTTGAGAATGTCGAACGGAGCGTAGTTGGTATCAAGAATAAGCGTGGTGCGCCTGCCCATGAGTTTCTTCATGGAATCGAGCTTGCGGAGGAAGAGCGCGAGTTCGGGGTCGGCGGAGAAGACCTTGTAGCTGGCGGCCGCGGCGGCATCGCCTTCGGCGCGGAGACGCTTGGCCTGGGCTTCGGCCTCGGTGAGTTCCTTGCGGCGCCGGGCATCGGCTTCAGTCATGATCTTCTTGGAGAGCTTTTCACCTTCGCTCTTGTACTTGGCTGCTTCGGCCTTGCGTTCCTCAATCATGCGGTCTGCGATGGCCTTGGCGGGCTTTTCCGGGACTCCGATCGTGCGGACGTTCGCGGAAACGACCTCGATTCCGTACTGGTTCATGGCTTCCGGAGCAATCTGGGCGAGCATGTCCTTTTCCAGCTGCGGGATCATGATCTTCTTCGGATCGGAGTTGACCAGCTGGTCGAAGTTGTAGCGGCCCATCACGGCGCCCTTGGCGGTGCGCATCAGACGGCCCAGCTGCTCTTCGGCGGAAAGGACGTTGCCGCCCGAACTCTGGAACCGTTCAAGGTTTTCAAGGCGGAACACGATATAGACTCCGACGGTGATGTTCTTGCCGTCGGCCGTGGGCGTTTCCTCGAGTTTGCCGATGTTGCCGTCATAGCATCTCAGGCGGACGTCGTACTTGATGACCTTCTGGATGGGGAGCGGCCAGCGGAAATGCAGGCCGGGATCCTTCACCGCGGTGATCTTGCCGAGCGTCATCACGACGGCCTTTTCGCCCTGGTTCACCTGGAACGAGAAGATCGCCACCGCAAAGATCGCGGCGATGGCAAGTCCCAGAAGCATGACGGGAATGTTCGCTTTCGAAGTCTTGGCTTCGCTTTCGGAATGTTCGGACATGTTCAGTTCTCCTGTATCTTATTTTATGTTCTGATTATTTCACTTCGCCGGAAAGATCCGCATCAAGAAGGTCGAGCCGCGGCTTTTCCTCCGCGTTCAGCTCGAGAATCTGGTAGGGGATCGAAGAGGAAACCACATATTTCCTGAGCGGCGCGCAGTCGTTTTCCAGAAAATCGAGATAGGTGCGGAGCTTGAACATGGCGGGCATGGCCCGGTAGGCGGCAAGACGGCTCCGGTACTGCGCCGCCTCCGACTGGGAAACCATCGTCACGTTGTAGCGGTAGGTTTCGGCCTCCTGGACCAGACGGAAGGTGTCGATCTGGGAAGCGGCGAGCGTGTTGGTCTCAAAGGCTTTGGCCTTCTGGATCGCGGCGCCCATTTCCTCCTGCGCAATGAACACGTCCTGGAACGCGGACGCCACGTTTTCGACCGGCGGATGCGTGTCGATCAGGTTCACGGAAATGATGTTGATCCCGAGACGCGCCTTGTCGGCCGCCGCCTGAATCCGTTTCTTCAGCGCGGAGGTGATCTGCGTGCGGTTCACGGACAGGTCCTTGATGAAGTCCGTGCTGGCAAAATAAATCGTGGCTTCGTGCGTGCCCATGTCGGTCAGGAAGGTATCCACGTTGCGGTAGCGGAACGCATAGTCCGTGAGTCTGTCCTTGTTCACAGTGTAGATGACCGGCAGATTCGCGTTCAGCATGGAGACGGCGTTGCCGATTTCGCGGCTGGTGCTGTCGTTGGCCACGAGGAAGGCGGCTTCACTGGGCGTGTGCTGGGTGGTCCAGAGGATGGTCTGATTCTTTTTCTGGGCATCGGGGGCGGTTTCGGAACTTTCAGCCTTGGCGTCGCCGAGCCCGATCGTCACCTGATGGGGAACGTCCACCGGAACCCGGAGAATGTTTTCACAGGGCCAGGGCAGCTTGAGATAGACTCCCGGCTGGAGCGGCGCTCCGCCGGTAAAGGCTCCGAAGCGCGTGCGGAGCCCCAGTTCTCCCGGGCCGACCTCCGCGATGCAGGTGAAAATCCACAGCGCGATCAGCCACAGCCCGATCGCAGGAATCGCGACTTCGCAGAACTTGGAATACATCCACGTTCCGGAAACCTTGAATCCGAACTGATAGTCGAGTGTGTTCGCAATGTTCTTCGCCACACTGCCAGGGTCGATGAAGAGCGCCAGAATCTTGCTTTCGAACACGGGGCGGTCTTCGAGCTGGGTGCGCGGACGGTAGAATTCGGAAATGAAGCTGAAGAGAAACTCGAGTCCGAGAATCACCAGAAGCACGAACACGCCTTTTGCGAACGGCATTTCAAGCCCGGCGTTCCCGTAATGCAGGGCGATCGAAGGGATCGCGGAAAGGAACCAGACGAGCGCTCCGGCGGCATACCACGCGCCGACCGGCCGCAGCCAGCGGAATTCATGAATCCGGGACTGCCCCGCCAGAAACACTCCGGCGAACAGGGCGAACACGCCGCCCAGCACGGCCACGAACGCCAGCGCCAGCGAATCCTTCGGCAGAATCAGCCCGGCCGCGCCGAGAGAGTCGGCCTTGGCCCATGCCGCCCACAGCAGAAGCCCCGTGATGACCGCGCCGAGAAGCGCAAACACCGACGGCGCGTACTTAATATAATTGGTATAGGTCCTTCCCGCCGTGAACCGCACGTCTTCGGCAACATCGAGGATGCTTTTCTGGGATTCCTTGCGTTTCCGCAGGAGTTCCTTTTCATAATCCTCTTCCGCGGCGTTCGCGCCGAGCATTCCATAAAGCATCGCCGCAAATCCGAAGACCGCGGCAAGCGCAAAGGGAATCGTCCCGAGGGTGAATGCTCCGAGCCCGCTCCAGCTCCAGACCATTCCGGGCAGGAGCGCCAGCAGTCCGAGCGCGGCCGCGCCGATCATGGCAAAGATCGCCAGCTTCATGGCCAGACGGGAACGTTCTCCGCCGGCAGCTGTCATACCGTTTTCTTCTGTCATTGTCTCTCCCTTGTTTTATTTTTTATGACTTATGCACGTTTTGAAAGGCCGTTCCAATACAACGCTGGAACAGCTCTCGGCGAAAATACACCATGTTCCCGTGAAAGTCAAATAAAAAAGGCGTTCTGGACAAAAAAACTGTCGTCTTATTTGTCCTGTTTGCCCTGCTGCATCACAATTGTATCCCGTTTTCCTTCATCTTTTTGCAAAAGCGCTCTCCCCCGATACCACGCAAAGGTTTCAGCCAGTGTCCGGTCGAACGGGTCCGCGGAATCCGGAGTCCCGCCGGAACGCAAGGCCTGAAGTTTCTCCCAAAGTACGGGCAGACGGAGCGTAAAACGGTGCGGAATCGTCACTGTGCCCGTCCGCCCCGCGGCCAGAAGATCCAGAATTTCCCGCACGAGAGTTTCCGCATCAATCAGGCGGAGCTCGGCATCGTCGATCCGGTCGGGCGTTTTCCCTTCCGCCGCCAGGGCGCAGAAGGTCGAAACAACCGAATTGTAGAACGGACGGCTTCCCGGACCGAACGTGTTCGGCATCCGGAGAATCAGGGCGCGGCAGTCCGCGGCTTGAAGGCGCGCCGCGCCGTCCCGCTTGGACCGGTGATAGGGCGTATCCTTTGCGTCGTGGGTGGTGGACCCGAACGCGGCGAGCTGTCCGGAGAGCGCTTCGGCAAGCTGTTCCGTGAGCCGCATGTTGACGCGGTAAAGAGATTCGCCGTCGGCATGGCGGCTGAGTCCGGCGAAGTGGACGACGGCATCGCAGTTCCTGACCCATCTGCGGAATTTTTCCGGATCGCCGAAGAGCGTGCGGCCGGATTCCGACAGACGGAAGCGGGGGTCGCGGCGGGCCGCGGCGGCGAGATGGCTTCCGATGAATCCGGTCTGGCCCGTGATTCCGAGCGCAATGATTCCCGGCATGACTGGACGTTCCTCCTGTTCCGGATACCATATCAGCGGAATGCAAGGATTTCAACCGAAGATGCGGGTCCGCAGTTCCGCCGCTCCCCGCGCCTCGCGCGCAAAGAACGGATATTCAAAGCAGACGCATTTTTCAACGTATGGGGAAACATTTTCGAGCTGTGTCAGCACGCGTTCCGGCGCGGCCGCACGGAACGGTTCCGGTCCGCCGAACTCCGTGCGCTCGAACAGTTCCGTATTCGCCCAGAGATGGATTCCGAGAGCATCCGCAGCGCGTTTCCATGCATGCCACATCGCCGGCTGTTCTTCCAGCAGACAGCCGCAGCATCCGACCGAATCCTGAGGCGCGAGCACATCCAGCGGAACCCGGTCGAGCATCGAAAGCCAGAATTCATGGAAATCATTCTCCATTCCTTTCCGGTATTTGCTTCCGGGCGACATCAGGAGCATTTTTTCCGGCGCCAGCTCCTTCACGCGGCTGAAGTATTCGCGGTAAAGCGAGTTCAGCAGTCTTTCCCGTGACAGACCGCGCGGAGGACGGAATGCCGTTTCCGGCGTAAAATAAAGCCCGTCGAACGCGCCGCGCCATTGCAGGAGTTCTTTGAGACAGGCCGTCTGACGTTCCAGTTCGCGGCGGATTGTCTCCCGGGAAAGTCCGTCGGACCACCCGACGACGGAGCCGTAACCGCCGAGGATCACGCTCATGCCGGAATTTTTTGCGCCTTCGAGCATGGCGGGCACCACATCCCATTGCCGGAAAGAAGAGAAATATCTTGACGGATAATACACTTCTTCGAGTTCATTCCAGAGCGAGGCCTGGAGGATGACAGTGTCGATTCCGGCGGAGTGCATTTCCCGGAAAAGGCTGTTCCATTGAGCGGCGTTCCATTGGAGCGTGGCGCCGCCGATGTAGTCGGGCGCGTGGGCCTGAATGAACGTTCCGGCAATCCGGACAGGCGGCTTTTCCGGAACCGTGTGGGAGAGAAGATAATCGTTGTTCCGTTTCAGAGCCCGTTCAAGGCTTTTTCTGCTTTCCGGGATAATTTCATCGGCGGGTTCAAAGATTCTGAACCCGCCGTAAGTTCCGAGCTTGTATGTCTGCATGATCGGTGTTTCTCCATATCGTTTTGAAGCAAGGTCCGTGGAACCACGGCGTCTGGCAGGATCATTCCCTATTCGGGAAATTGAAGCGTATGGCCGCATAGTCATTGCGTTTCATTTCCAGTCGGAGAGTCTGCCCTTTCGGAATCAGGACGGCACGGGTTTCCGCATCAGTGATTTTTGCGGACTGCCATCCGGCGGGGAGAATCAGTTCCACAGTCCGGGCAGTCCGGGCGAGATTTGAAACGATCGCAAGGGCGCGATCCTTTGCACGGTAAATTCCGACTGCACTGATATTGGGGGAATTGAGTTCTGGAGGGCTTGCCTGAAATGGCAAGGCCGGATAGTCTGTGTGTGTATTTCTTAAAAGGTTTCATATTCTGAAGATTTCCCGCTTTTTTATTTCCCCCAGATTTCGACTTCGGAAAGTGTCAGTTTCGAGCCGCTGGAACGTTTTCCGATCTGCAAAGTCACACAGCGTGTCTCTCTCGCCGGGAATTCCACATTCCGGCGCAAGACTTCGGACGTTTTCCCGCCTTTTGCAAAAACAGCAGGGGCGCTGTCGAACTTGATTGTAAAGTCAGGGAGCTCCCCACTCCAAAAGAGATTTACTTCCTCGACGGATACCTTTCTTCCGAAATCGAAGGTAATGCTGAATGGATCATTTTTTGTCCATGTATCAGCAAACATGTCCATACGGAGTTTTCCGTTTTTGACCAGTGCGGCATTGCTCGGGTTGAAAATATCTCCTGTTTGGGAAGCCGCGGCACGGTTGGTCAGATTGCCTTTCTGAAACGGGAAAGAAAGCATTGTTTTTCCCGTGAGATGATCCGGCGCCAGATTCAGGGAATACCGTTCTGAACTCAGCTGGACATTTGCCCGTGAAAGAGGAGTATTTCGCCACCACAGAATATTGTTCCCGGTAAGACAGGTCCGTTTGAAAATCGGTTCCTTTTCCGGAATGAATGGGAAATTGAAATTCCAGATGTCATTTTTTGTTTTTGCCCCGAGACCAGCCATCACCGAGGAAGTAAAATTAATCCAGTTTTTTTCCAGCGAAAAAGCATTGATGACAGGGAAGGCGCATAGAACGGCACGTCCGCCGCCAATGTAATTTTTAACTGTGATGGCCGGAGTGCCATCAGTATAACGTGCGGCGATGACAGTCAATCTTTCCGGGATAAGTCTGTATTTCGCCGAACCGAAGAGAGGAAGAATGGTTCCTCCGGAAATATCTTTCCAGAGCGGATGCTTTTCGAGCTTCAGATTAAGCCCGGCAGCATTTGCAGCGGGTTCAGTTTGAGCCCCGAAGAGTTCCCTGCGGAAAGCAGAAGCATCCGAACCGTCTGGAGCATAGCGAAAGACTTCCGGATCCAGACAGAGAATTGTTCCTCCTGCTGCAAGATATTCCGCGAATTTGGTACGGAGCGATTTATCAAGGATGTCAGCGCGGGGAATTACAATGAAATGCCATTGTTTCAGATCCGTTTTGCCGTCCATCAGCTGAATGTCAGAAATGAAACGGAACCAAGTCCCTGATGCCGGTCCGGCAAGTGTGAAGAATGCTTCTTCCGTGACCATTTCGTTCCATCTTTGCGCAAGGACAGTATCATTTGAAATCAGGACGGCATAGTCTTCCTTCGGAAATTTGAGAAACGGCATTTTTTGCAGACGGCTCGCAATGTCCATGAATGTATCCCAGCGTGGACGGTGTCCGTAATAACAAAATTGCGTGCCCCCCTTTCCGCGGACACTGCCGATGTAGTCGCAATCCCAGAACTCGAATCCGGTGGCTCCGCTGCGAACGAACTGACTTAAAATTGCTGCAGCCTTTTCAGAACTTAAGGAACCATAAGTGTTTTCTGCATG
>CAZHPP010000054.1:0-13062 GCA_964534535.1 uncultured Victivallales bacterium
CACCCCCGGCTGTACTCCTGCGCCCCTCCAGGGCGCGCAGGCGAGAGACGATTCGGCAAGTGTTAAATTGCTGGATTTTTTTTCGGAATCATGAATACTTCAGATTAAAAATCTGCCAGTTGCCGGAATTTTCAAGCGTAAAAAAAGGATAAGTTATGGCAAATATCGTCGAAGAGGCAAATAAAAGGGACTGCCGGACTCGTCATCGCGGCAATCCCAAAATCAGACGGGCCCGGACTGTCAATACTCCGGGACAGTCTTGACCGGGCGTCCATACTGATCCATGCCGGTTCCCAGTCCATACGCATTCGACTTACCCTTGATGTTCGGATCGTCGTACCGGGGAATCCAGTATTTGCGAGAGGGCTCTGCATCCGGGACGGGACAGGCATCATCGGATGTCTTGTACCGCACCGGACGTCCATATTGATCTTCTCCGAGCCCGGGGCCATAGGCATTGTTTTTTACATCAAGCAGCGGATCGTCCCACGCAAATGCCGCTGTAGCCGAAAAGACAAGGCAAAAGACGAAAACTGTTTTTATGCTTTTTAATCTATTTTTTCGGTGTCAGCACAATATTGAAATTAGTCTGATCCAGGCTGTAGGCTCCTGGGGCAAACAAGCCGACTGCGGGGAACAGGACAATACACCCGCCGAGTATGTCAAGAACACCATATGTGCTCAAATGTGTGCCGCAATGAGCCGTCTCGGCGTAATATCCTTCCTTCCTTACAAGTATTGAAACGCCAAGGTCCCTGCATACATCCGTCTGAACCGGACTCATGTATGAATTTCCGTTGACTGTCACGCGTGCGCCTTCCGGTTCGGTTGTAATGGTGACATTTTGTGTATGCGGAGCGAATACCCCGCATCCGCTGCACAGAATGCAGATTATCGCACACCCGGTTAATACTGTTTTATTTTTCATCTTGCTGATCCTTTGCTGCTTCCCCTTCCGACATGGGGGGCGATATGTTTTGTTAATTATTTATATTTAACCGCGATGCCGTGCATTGTAACTGTGACTTTTGAAAATACAATGAAGCCAATGCGTTTTGCATCAATTTCCGTATTCAGGATCGCATCTGCTTCCGGATAGTTGGCAAGTGCCTGTCGGTTAAGGGTTTCGAGACTTGTGTCTCCGGATGATACAATGCCCAGCACGCAAGTGGTTGAGCCCTGTGCCTGGGCTTTCCCGAGGACGGTGACGTCCTTCATGCTCTGAGCTTTCGGCATCATCAGGGTTGCGGTATTGATGTTTGTATAAATACTCGGTCTTACAGATTCGAACCCTGCGTTGATGCTGTACTCGTTTGATTCGCATCCGCAAAACATTACGATTCCTGCCATGAGTCCCGCCGCCGTGAACAATGTTCTTGACTTCATTTCTATGATATTCCTTTCTGCCCGATTTTGGGCTGTTCCATTTAGATTTTCATGCTTCTGCCAGTTGTATTACCATCATTTTCTATCAGAGCGAACTTGACCAATGAAACATTAGGCCAGCATGGAAAAACTCATGCCGGGCAACCGTAGAACGGGCAAAAGAAACACTGATTCGAATATATAGCGAATTGTCCGGTTGTCAAATCCGGTTTCATGAAAATACCCTTGACATGCATGCCGAATGAGGTATGCGCAATTTTACGCATACTCCCGACACCGCAATTCTGGAGGCCATACCTACACCGCCGCTAACGTCAATTTGAACGCCAGCGGGCACACGGACACCGGAACTATGTTTTTCATGAATTTGCGGAAGACCTCAGACACCAGCGGACACCGGGGCAACGGACATGCCATCCGGCAACGCGCTCACTTCTCAGCCCGTTCATCTCACTTCCAGTTGAGCGGAAGACGGGAAAACGAATCTGCCCGGCGAAAAGAGTCCGCCAACACCATGTACCTGAACCGCCCCCTGTGTCACGCCACTTCCCGGGTTGTATTGCAAATACGGTCGGTGATCCCCAGAATAAGTGGGGAACACCTGTGCCACAGTCGGAAAGGAACAAGTCCACAACAGGCATTCGGCTCCAGTTGTTCCACTCATTTTTACCTGTTTCCCCTGCTTTTGAAACATGACGGAAAATGCCGGGGAATGGCGCGTTTTAAGTCTCAACTAGAACATTTTTGCAGCAGGATTTCCTGCTTCGTTCCCATTCATTCTCTTCCGGTTCCCGCCATGTTTCCCAGAGTGTATTTTTTTCCCGTTTTTTATTGTACATTGCACCGCAAGGGTGTATATTAACCGAACATCTTTCCGCATGGGAATGTCCAACCCCATGAAATTGAACTTAACATATAAGTGGTGAACCATGAAAATTCAGAGCATCCGGGCGCTGACCGCCGCCCTTATTCTTGTTCTGTTCTGCCCGGCTCTTCCGGCGGAACAGCAGTCCCGCGAAAACAGGACAATCGTCCAGCTGGTCACGACCCTGCTTCTGCGCCAGCATTATATCGACCTCAGCAGCGGAGCCGACGAAGCGGCCAATTCCGAACGCTTCTTCAAGGCCTATCTGGAAGCGCTCGACCCGCAGCATCTGTTTTTCACGGCCGACCAGGTCGAACGCTGGGGACACTACCGTCATACCGCATTGCCGCGGCTTCTCGACGGCGATGCCTCCGCCGCGTTCGGAATCTACGGAGAGTTCCTCAAGCGGCTCCGTGCCTACGACCAGGATGTCCAGAGCCTCAATTTCACCGACTCCGACTTCAGCGGCAATGACGAATATACGTTCGACCGGACGAAGGCCCCCTGGGCCGCAAACGAGGCCGAACTCCGGAAAATCTGGCATTCCAAGATCAAGAACGACGTGCTGATCCTCAAGATGCTCCAGAAGAGCGAATCCGCCGAGGCCGCCAGCCCCGCAAAGAACGCAAAGAATGGCAAGGCCGCCAAAGCCTGGAAGCCTCTGCCGCCCATGGTCCAGGTCAAGAAGCGCGTCGACCGCTACGTCCGCGAATATGAAAAATTCGAACAGCTCGACGTCCTGGAACTCTACCTGAACGCATTCGCCGGACTCTTCGATCCGCATACGGCCTACATGGCTCCGCGCTCGGAAGAGGATTTTAACATTGCGATGCGGCTTTCGCTCGTGGGGATCGGCGCGGTGCTGACCACCTCCGAGGAGGGCTACGTCAGGATCGTCCAGATTGTTCCCGGCGGCCCTGCAGACCGCGACGGACGGCTCAAGGCCGATGACCGCATCATCGCCGTCACGCAGGAACACGCGGAGCCCGTCGACGTCGTGGATATGCCGCTCGACAAGGTCGTCGGACTGATCCGCGGCGAAAAGGATACCGAAGTCACGCTGACCATTCTCAGCGGCAGCGCCGGCGCAGCCGCGGCTCCCCGCAACATCACCATCCGCCGCGACCGTGTGGCGCTCAAGGAATCCGAGGCCAAGAGCGAAGTCCGCCTGGTCACGCTTCCGGACGGTTCGGCCAAGCGGATCGGAATCATTTCGCTGCCTTCCTTCTATGCCGACTTCGAAGCCGCCGGACGCGGCGATCCGAACTACAAGAGCAGCACGCGCGATGTGGAAAATCTCATCAGTTCCATGAGCAAACCCGTTCCCCCCGACTGTCTGGTCATCGACCTCCGCACCAACGGCGGCGGCAGTCTGCGGGAGGCCGTCACGCTCACGGGGCTCTTCATTCCGCGCGGGCCCGTGGTCCAGATCCGGGGCCAGGCCGGACGCGTTACCGTCGAGGAGGACCGCGACGGCGGAAAGGTGGCCTACAGGGGACCGCTCCTCGTCCTGACCAACAAGTTCAGCGCCTCCGCCTCCGAAATCTTCGCCGGGGCGATCCGCGACTATGACCGCGGAATCATCGTGGGCGACGCCAAGACGCACGGCAAGGGCACGGTCCAGACCATCGTGGAGCTCGACCCCTATCTTTCCTTCCTGGGACGCGACGCCAAGGCCGGCTCCCTCAAGATCACGAACGCCAAGTTCTACCGCATCAACGGCGACTCCACCCAGCTTCGAGGCGTTCATCCGGATATTGTCTTCCCCTCGTTCACCGACTCCATGGACATCGGCGAGGACAAACTTTCCAATCCGATGAAGTGGGACAGTCTTGATCCGGCCCGCGGCTGTGTCCGCTATGACTGCGGTCTTCCCGACGATGCCGCCGTGCTCCGCGGAAAATCCGCCTCTCGCATTGGCGCCAGCTCCGAATTCCGCGCTCTGGCCGCCAGCATTGCGCGCTACAAGGCCAACAAGGCGAAGAAGACCGTTTCCCTCAATTTCAGCCGCCGCTGGAACGAATACAGTGCGGAAAAGAACATGCTCGAGGAGCAGATGAAACTTTTGAAGATGGATTCCGAATCTGAAAAGTCGAAAAGCAAGACCCGTGACATCTTCCTGGAGGAAACCGTCCGGATCGCCGCCGACTACGCCGTTCTCAAAACCGCAAAGTGACCGAACAGAGGAGGACAGATTTTTATGGAAACGATTACCGCTGAAGGACATGAATTCCAGTTTACGGCCGTTCCGCTTGAACACTGCAAGCTGCTGATCCTGAAGGCGCCGCACGGATTTCTGGGCTGCGGCCTGGTCGATCTTTCCGCCGCCGACAAGTTTGGCGAAGCCGCCGCAGTCGTCACGGGGGTTGCCTGTGCGGAAGACATGCTGAATGCCTCCGTCAGGCGCGTTTCCGCGGCCGCCGCAAAGCGCGGAGCGGTTCCCGGCATGACCGGACGCGAAGCGCTCCTGAAGTTTCTCTGACCTTTTCCCGCTGAGTCAAAAAAACGCCGCATCCGGGATTCCGGATGCGGCGTCCTTTTGTTGAACTGCGGATCAGAACTCGAGCACGGGGGCCTTCAGCAGACCGCAGGGCACGAGCTGTTTTTCCGTCATTTTTTCTTCCTTGAACTGGAAGGGCCCGGTCCATGCCGGCCATTTCGTATCCAGGTAGAAGGGGCCGAAGGCGTTGCGGCGGTGTCCGAATACCGTGATTTCGATCACGTTTTCGCCGTCCTTGAGATCGGCGGAGATGTCGGCCGAATAGGGCGGCCACGGAATCATGATGCGGGGACGTCCGTTCACGGAAACGGCGAGCGAGACTCCGCGCCAGTCGGGGATCCGGAGCATGCAGGGCCGGCGTTCCTTCTTTTCCAGGACCACGCTTGTGCGGAAGGTGAGGTTCCCGGAATAATGCGGGAGTCCCTGATCGCACCAGTCGCCGATGGAAAGCATTTCGACCGGAGCCGTGAGGGTGGTTCCGATCACGCCGAAGTTCCCGAGCAGGAACATGCTTTCGAGTCCGGGCAGATACTGTTGATAGCTGCATTTGAGCGTAATCGTGTTTCTGCCGAGTTTCAGCATGGCGGGCGCAAGCGCGAGCCGCCGGAGGCAGATGTCGCACCAGAATCCGCCGTCCTTTTTCTCCAGCGGGACGCCGTTGACGGCGATTTCATAGAGATCGGGCCGTTCGAGGGCGAGCCAGCAGGGTTCCGAAGGAATCTGCGAAACCTGGAAGGAATAGTCGAGCGTGAGGGCGAGGGTGCGTTCGGGCGACTTTTCCACGCTGAGCCAGGGCTGAACCATCAGTCCGCCGCGGGGTTCTGCGCCGAGCTTTTTGCGGAGTTCGTCGTCGATCTTGATGAAGTACTTTTCAGCGGACTCCGGTTCGCCGTCGGCGGAATATGCGGCGCGGTCGAGCACCAGGACGTTGAAGTCGTCCTTTGTGATTTTCCATCCGGTTTCGGGAAGGGCGAGTGTTCGGCCTTCGAGTTCGGTGCGGACAGGCGGAACGGCGTTCGCGATGTTTTCGGACGTCAGGAAGAACAGGCGCGAGCCGAGCGCGGGGAGCGAGGTCTCGAACCGGAGCGCTCCGGCTTCATAACGGCTTTCGACTTTTGTGATCTTTCCCGTCATGAGGTCAAGTTCAAAGACGCTCTGTCCCGGATCGGCGGCCGCGGAGACGCGCACGACGGGGAATTCGAGTCTGCGGTCGCGGACCATGCCGTATTCCATCTGCCTGTCGAGGAACGGCGTGGAATAATTGCAGATGAAAAGGGTCTGATGATCTTCGGCGCGCTTGAGAATGTAGAGCGCCGGGGCGATCTCATGTCCGGCGGCGTCGCAGATCGAGACGCGGCGCGCATACGGGGAAACTTCGTCGGAGAAGTCCTCTTCGCGGATGTGTCTGAATTTCTTGAAGGCTTCGGCCGGCTTTGCGGACTTGCCGCCGTCGAGACGGGCGGGCGCGGTTCCGTAGAAGAAGACCTTTCCGCCCTTTGCGGCGAAATCGGAAAGCAGTCTGAGCGTGGCGGAGCGGATCGTGCGGAGCTGCGGGACGAGCACGGCCCTGTATCCGGCCTTGTTCACGAAGAGCTTTCCTTCTTTGACGGAGCCGAGTCTGGACATGATCTCCTCGTCGCCGAAATCGAAGTCGATGTTGGCCGCGAGGATGGGGTTCGTGAGGCGGGTGAGCGCCAGTCTTTCCTCGGCATAGACGGGGTTTTTCCCCTCGTCGTCGGTGGAGCCTGCGTAGAAGCCCCAGGTGGATTCGCCGGGGTGAATGACGAGCAGGTCGCGCTGTTCCTCGCCTTCGGAAAGGGCCGCGCCGAGACGCCCGAAATAGTGTTCCACGGTGTCAAATTCGCGGTACCAGGGCGACTGGTAGGAGATGCTGGCGGGATAGTCGCGTTTGGCTTCCGCCGCCATGGAATACCAGGCCAGGTGCTGGCAGCGGAAATTGATTCCCATGGCGAACTGCCAGTCGCCGAGGGCCTTGTGTCCGGCGAACGGGAAGTCCCAGCCGGTGCATCCGTAGGTTTCGGAAAGCCGGCGGGGGCGTCCGAACTGATGGGCCGCGCTGGTGCACTGCTTTGCGGTGTTGAAGATTCCCCAGTGTTCGGTCAGAAGGTCGATTCCGGGGGCCTGCATGAACTGGTAGAAGCGCATCGGGGAGCCCACGATGGCGGTCTGGCTGACGAGATCGTCCTCGCAGAGGACGTGTCCTGTCATCATCAGGTTGTTTCTGCCGCACCATTCGCCGATCAGGCGGGCGAAGGCCTGGACGAAGAGTTCGGTGCAGAGGTCGCGGTAGTTGAGCCGGGCCATGGAGAATTCTTCGTCGTCGGCGAGATAGAAGAGTTCGGGCAGGTGATCCAGAATGTCGTAGCCGTATTTTTCGCGGAATTTTTCGGGAAGGGCGTCGGTCCAGGCTGTCTTGTCCTTGGCGAACCAGTGGATGAAGTTGGGTTCGTCAGTGAAGATGCCCTGGACGGGGTGTCCGAATTTTGAGGAGATTTCGCGGCGGTAGGCCTCGTGGGTGACTTCGATGAACTTGCCGACGGCCTTCGGGCTCATGGTGTCAAGATAGGTCTGGCCGTTGTACCAGGAGGAGCATTCGGCGGTGCGCACGCGGAAGACGAGGAGCTTTTCGCCTTTTTTGAGCTTGTCCGATCCCGGATTGAACTTGCGGGGACGGGAGAGCATCGGACCGCGGAGTTCTCCGGCGAACGTGGCAAGGGCGGGTTCAGGTTTCTCCGGGACGGCGTCAAGCACTTCGAGCTGAAGGCAGCGCTGACGGAATTCGGGATTTTTCGTGACATATCCGCCGCCCGCGCCGGAGGGCCAGCGGTCCTCGTCGTAGAGCCAGGGATTCATTCCGAGCTTTTCGGCTTCGTCGATGCACGCCCTGACGCAGTCGAACCACTCTTTTTTGAGATAGGGCGTGTTGAGTCCCACGCGGGAATGCATGAAGAATCCGCCGAGTCCCATTTCTTTCATGAAGCGGATCTGCCTGCGAAGTTCTTCCGGTTCGAGCTTGGCGTTCCACGCCCAGAACGGGGCGCCGCGGAATTCGGGACCCGGATTCCGCACGTCATTCAAAACCTGTTTCAGCATAAAAAACAACTCCCTGTTGATGATTCGGATTTCACGGGTAGTATAGCACGGTTTGGGGAATAATCCTTGACGATTCCTCTGAAAAACAAGCACAATCTGACATTTTTTTGACAGTGCGCAGGAGCCGCGGCCTAGTCGGTGGAGGTGTAGTATTCGGAAATCCAGTGCTTGAAGGCTCGTTCGGAGTCGGTGGAGGGCGCAGGAGCAATCCGGAATTCCTCCGATTTCTTTGCCGAATGCAGATAATATTTTCCGTTTTTCGTGGAGACGGAACGGATTCCCGGCGTGCGGAAGTCCATGCCCATGAACGAATCGGGCACCGGGATTCCCAGCAGGTCCAGAATCGTCACGGGCAGGTCGATCTGCGAACAGAAGGCATCGGCGGGGAAATACCGGGCAGGGATATTGTCCTTCGCAATCAGGATGAGCGGAATCCGCGCAGGGGTCAGCTGCTTGCGCTTTGTGAAGTTTTCGCCGTGGGTTGCGGAATGGTCGGCCGTGACGATGATCAGTGTGGAGGAATCCCACAGGGCCGAATGCTGAATGCCGTCGATGAATTCCGCCAGATTGCGGTCATAGCAGGCAATTGAGTTCAGGAACGGAGAGCTGTACTTGGCCTGATTCCGGTACGGGCCTGATTTCCAGTACGGCGGATGCGTGTCGATCGTGGAGATCACGCACAGGAACTTGTCCGGGGGATTGTCCTTCATGACCTCGAGCGCGGTGCGGAAAAGGATGTCGTCGGGGATTCCCCATGCATTCATGCGGATTTTCCCGGCGCGCATGGCGATTTCCTCCTTGAAGAAGACCTTCCGGAAGCCGTAGACGCTGCGGCAGATTTCCCGGTAGCCGGTGTAGGACCCCGGCACGCCGCAGAAGTATCTGGTTTCGAAGCCGTTTTTCTCGAGTGTTCCCGGCAGGGAGTCGAAGGTGTGCTTCAGGTCGTTTTCATAAAACAGCCTGGAGGCGAGAACCGCATGGAGTCCGTTGCAGGTCGGCGCGGCGGACATGTAGTAATTCTTGAAGGAAAGGTACTGCGAGTCGAGGCGGTCGATGTTCGGGGTGGCGTCCGCAGGAATCTGGGCGGCGTTGCGGCAGTGGAGGAATTCCGCGTTCAGGGATTCCGTGGCGATGATGAAAATCTTCTTCGGCCTGAAGGGAATTTCCGGAGGAACGGTCCGGAAGGCCGGATGCGCAATCCGGCGCACGGGTTCTCCGGAAAATCCGGGCGAAGGCTTCAGTTCGATCAGCAGGAAGGCGGGCGACGAGAGGAGGTCTTCCGTCGAAGCGTCTTTGGCGGGCATGGAACGGAAGATTCCCCAGATCCCGGACACGCCCAGCAGGAAGAGAACTGCGGCGGCGGTCTTTCTCCGGCGGAGCGGTTCTCCGACGGCCCGGGCGGCGATGCGTCCGACCAGGAACACGAATCCAGCTCCCGCGGCGGCCGCGAGCGCCAGCTACAGCGGATAGAGCGCGCCGAACTGGGCTTTCATCGCCGTGTGGTCCGTGCTGTCCGCCAGAATGCGGAAGAAGTCCGGCGTGAGGTAGGTGGAGCACTCCTTCAGAAGCACGATGTTCACCGTCAGGAACAGCAGAGAGACCAGCATGGAGAATGCGGCAAGGTAGCAGAGAAACCGTCTGCGGAACAGTCCGGCAAAGGCCAGCAGGAACGCGGGAAACGTGAGTTCGGCCAGGAGGATGTCCCGGAATCCGCGGATGTCGGGAATCTCTCCCCAGATATAGTCCGTTTCGAATGCGATGGGGAAGAAGAGAAGGGCGGAGATCAGGGCGAAAAGGGCAAGCAGGCATTCCGGGGAATAGGTCTTTGCTGCGCAGACGCACGCGTTTCTGATTTTTGGAATGGCTGGGGAGATTTTCATGAATTCAGCTTTTGCTATTTTGTCAGGAAGCGGCAGCGGAACCTGCCGCCGGGCGCGGCGTCGCCGCTTTTGTAGAACTCAAGGACGTCGTCGGGATTGGTCTGGGCGTCGCACCATTTGAATCCGAAATCATGGCTGGAGGCGTCGCTGCCGAGGAGTTTTTTCGGGACGGCGATGGAAAGGAAGCGTCCGTCAAGACGGTATCGGAGCGTGCCGAGTTCGGTTTTCCCTGCGCCGTTCCCGGTATAGCGGAACAGGCGGAGCTTTCCATCGCGGAATCCGGCTGCATAATTGAAGCCTTCCCAGGAAGGATTCCGTCCGAAATCGAGCAGGAGGCGCATCCAGGCGGGGCCGTCGGGCGGATTGATTTCCGCGGCGGTTTCGACGAGGAAATAGAAATTGGAGCTGTCGTATGCAATCTTGGCGCTTATGATGTCCCGTGGCATGGCGGGCGAGGTGTAATGCGTGCCTTTCCAGCCGTCGCTGTCGCGGGCGGGGGTGTCGTTCCGTTCATCGGTGAGTGCGGTTCTGACCCGGCTCCAGTCGGGGAACCCGGAAGCGGGATCGACCTTGACTTCTGGGGCGGGAACGGGGAGTGCGGAGCCGCCCTTGTAGGCGCGGATTTCGGCGGCGAGCTGACAGTAGAAGTTGTCGCGGAGCACACCGGCGGAAGGTTCGCAGTCGCGGGAAAATTCGGGATTGAATTCGTTTGAAAAGGCGTTTTCGCTGCCCTGCCAGGAGGTGTCCCTTCCGGAGGTCCATTCGTTCCATCCGGTGATGAAGACGAGGTCGGGATCGGCCTTGCGGGCATTTTCCCACTGCTGCCGGAAATTGAGCCCCCACATCCAGGCGCCAGGGGACTGCTTTGTGATTTTTACGGAGCCATTCCGAGTCTGGAAGCCGGCGGAGAAACCGCCTTTGGCGTAGCCGCGCCCGAAGACGCCGCCGCGGCGGTCGTTCATGGCGACGAGTCCGAACCTGCTGGCGTTCTGGGCCACGCTGACGGCCATCTGTTCGACGGCGGAACCGTTTTTCCCGAATCGGGTCTGCGGAAAGACGGAACACCAGCCCCAGACGTTGTCGGAAAGCCGGGTGTCCGGCGCAAAATATCCGGGTTCGCTGCGGCGGAAGGTGAAGAATTGAAGAATTTCAGCATCGAGGGAGTGTTTCGGGTCGAGCGCTTCCGGGGGGGCCATGACAAGCGGTTTGCCGTCCCAGCGGAACCAGAGTTCGGGATGACGCTCCGGCTGATAGATGTCCAGATAGATCTGGCGCAGTTCCATGGCGGTTTCCAGATTCGGTATGAAGTTCAGCATGAAGGCGATCTTCGGGACGCGCACTCCGTCGCGCATTGCCTCCGCAAAGACATCAATCAGGACATCGTATGCGGGCTTCCATGTGTAGACGCTGTTGGTGCACTCGAATACGATGACATCGACTCCCGCATCGGCAAGCATGGAGGCGTGCTTGCGGAGGAGATAGCGGTCCAGGGTGGAATAATAGCCGAAGAGGGGTTCGTCCCAGAAATAAGGGGTTCCCGGGGGCGTGTTTTCCCAGGCCGGATGATTGAAGTTGTGAACGGCCTTCGGATATCTTGCGGTGATCCGGGCATTGTTCCGCGGAGGAAGCGCCTTTGCCGGAGAGTAATGCCAGGTCCAGTAGAACAGGGCGGCAAAGCGTTTTTTCTGCGGCTTCGGAGCATTGACCGGGGAAACCGTGCGGCCCAGACCGTCCACCGCCGACCACGAAAACGAAGGCGGAAGGCCGGAATCTTCCGCGAAACACGACAGTGCCAGAGTGATCGCGAGGACGGCTGCGGAAAGTTTCATGGGAAGACGGCGACCAGCGTGATGTTGTCGCCTCCGCCGCGGCGCAGCGCCGTGTTCATCAGATTGTGAACGCATTCCTCGGGATCGTTCGAGGCGGCGAGGATGTTTCTGATTTCCTCGTTGGAAAGATGGAGCGTGAGCCCGTCGGAGCAGAGCAAGAATTTGTCTTCCGGGAAATATTCTCCGGTGGAAAGTTCCGGATCGACGGTTTCCTGGATTCCGACGGATTTGGAGATGACATGGGCGTAGGGATGTCCCTGTGCGTCTTTGCGGTCGAGCACGCCCTTGCGGATCAGCTCCTCGATGAAGCTGTGGTCGCGGGTGAGCAGTTTGAGCTCGCCGCCGCGGAGAAGATAAGCCCGGCTGTCGCCCGCGTGCGCGGTGATGTAATGCCGGTCGGCGAAAAGCATGGAAACGATCGTGGTGCCCATGGGCATGAGAAAATGCATTTCGGAGGAGCGTTTGAGGATGAATGCGCCGGTGCGGTCGATGGCTTCGGAAAGGAAATCCTTGGCGTCGGCGAGCGGGACGTCCGCCCTGCCGGCGGTGAATTCGCGCCATTCGGTCATCATTCGGGAGCAGCAGAGCATGGCGGCCAGATCGCCGTGGCTCTGCCCGCCGATTCCGTCGGCCACCATTGCGAACGTCAGGAGGCCGTCCTTCTTCGAACAGAAGGCGTAATTGTCCTCGTTGACGGTCCGCACGAATCCGGTATGAGTATCCGCCGCGATGCGGGAAGAATCAATGGAACGGATGTTTCCCGTCCGCTTTTTTTCTTTCCGGCCCGGAAGCAGCCCGAGTCCGCGCAGCGTGATTTTTGTTGTAGAAGTATCTGACAGCATTGCTTTCAACTCTCTCCAGACTGTCAGGAAACATAATCCCTTTTTCACAAAATGCAAGTCCTTTGCGATTTCTGACCGGCCGGAATTTGACTTCCGGGCATTTGCCTGTATATTTCATATATTTATTTCAGGAATTTATCTGACATGACGGATTTTTCGGTTTTGACTTCGGAGGAACGGTACCTGCTGACGGCCGCGGCTCTTCTTCAACCCGCCGGAGTCACACAGATCCGCACGATGATCCGGCGTCCCCTCACGGGACTGCCCTCCGGCTATTTCTATCAGCCGATCATCGACGATCTCCGGAAGCTTCTCCACGACAGACTGCTTTCCTGCTGGAAGCACAACGGCCGCGAGGAGTTCCTGTTTTCGAATGCGCTCTCTCCGGACGACCTGAAAAAGCTTGCACAGACCTCCGAGTTCAAAACCATCCTGAACTGGCTCCGCTGCAATCCCGACCGCGCATACAGCGGCAGACCGCGCACCGATTTCTCATGGTATGAAAGTCCCGAGACAGTCTATCCCCACTGCGCGGCGGCGTTCCTGGCCGGAGACTTCGAGTTCTACGATCACATGATTCAGGCCGGACTTCCCAAGGCGGACCATTATTCGGATTATCCTTCCCGCATTGCGGAAAAACTCCTGC
>CAZHPP010000055.1:0-12994 GCA_964534535.1 uncultured Victivallales bacterium
CGGAATACGGAACGGAGTTCGCCGGATTCGATGCGATCGCACTGCCGCTGAAACGCCCGGAAACACAAAGCGGACATGCGCTCTGGGAAGACTGGACGCGCTGGCGCGAAATCTACCGGATCGAATATGAGATGAAGCACATGGCCGGACTCGTGAACCGGTACGCGCCGTCAAAAAAGCATTGGCTTTACGGTTCATACAACCGTCAGGGCGAGCATCCGGCGAACGGCATCAATTATTATGAATACGGGAAACTGGTCGATCCGGCTTCTCTGGAAAACGGGAGTTCCCCGCAGCAGGAGATCATTGCAAACGACGTTGCGGCATTCAGAAAGAAGCATGTGAATCCGGAATGGTCGGCTTTCTATTTTCCGGCCGGCAGTCAGCGGAACACGGTGAACCGCATGACACAATATCTATGGAACGAAGCCAATGCAGGCACCGTCGGCTGGTTTCTGTTCATGGGCGGACTCCAGGAAAGTCAGTGGCATCACACTCCGCTGATAACGCCGGGAGGAAACATCCGGCCCGCGGGATATGCCCTGCGCGAAGTTGCCAAGGCGTTCCGTGCCGCGCGGCGGCTGTTCCTGGACGGGCGCCGTGCCGAACCGGAGATCCGCATCGTCTACAGTCCGACCACGCGCAGACACACGTCCTGGCCCGGCATTGAGTCGGACCGTTCCCTGGAATGTGCCGCCGGCTGGAACGAGGCGTGTAAAAAGCTTCATATTCCTGCGCGCGCAATCGACGAACAGGCCGTCATGGAGGGACGTCTCCCTGCGGAATGCCGGATCCTGATTCTCCCCCGGATCGAATACATGAACCGGGACCTTGCCGGCAGGGTGTTTTCCTTCCTGAAAGACGGCGGAACGGTTATCGCGACACCCGATGCCGGAAGGTTCGATCAATATGGCCACAGGAGGAATTATATTACCCGGCTGGCCGGAATTCGCCCCGTTCCCATGGAAAAACGTTTGTTCCAGGAATATGCGCTGGACATTCTGTTTCCGGACGAAACAAAACCGCTGATTGCCGGGAACGGTTCCGTTTGGGCGGCAGAGACTGCCTGCGGCAAGGGGAAACTCATTGTGACGGGGATGCCTCTCGGACAGATTTACAATGCGGAAGGGACAGGGCTCGACGCTGTCGAACGGCTTCTGACGAAGGCCGGAGCCGCGCGGCCTCTGATCTGCAGCGACTCGAATCTTGTAATCCGGCCGTGGGTGCTCGGCGGGGAAACGTTCCTTGCATGCCATTATATTTTCCGTTCTTCCGCTCATGAAAAGGGAACCGGCGGATTCCCGCTCGCTTCGGCGCCGGCGATCGTCGAATTCAGGCTGGAAGTTTCCGGTACGTGCGAAGTCGAAGACTGGCTGACCGGCGCAAGACTTCCGGTCCGTCACGAAAACGGACGGACCGCCGTCACGGGATTCATCGGAAATCCGGGAGGGCGGATCTTCCGCCTGATTCCCTCCGTCCGGCCTCAGACAGGGAAAATGCAAGATTCCGGACCAGCCGACAGAAAGCTCAACGCGGCGTCCGCAAAACCGGCTTCTCCCGGGAAGCGGAGTTTCCGACTTCCATGCACGGAACGCCTGTTTGCAGAATGGGGCAGCATCAATCTCGGCGGCGCACGTTTCCGCTGCGAATCCGTAAACGAAGGTGCATGGCTCGGCCGCGTCTTTGCGGAAATCGAATGCGGCGGACGGACGCGCCGTGCCGAATGCAAAGCTGGAAAAACGGCCAGATTCCGCTTTCCGGATAAAATCTTCGAACTCCAGTGCACGGATGTCTCCTCTGTGATGCCGGTCAGCGTCCAGGGAAAACTCTCCGTCCGCCCGGCCGTTCCTGAAGCCGGATGCTCCCTGATTCAAGAAAATGGGGCATTGATCCTGAAAAACAGCTGGATTTATGTGAAAATACTTCCGGATTGCGGCGGACGGATTGCGGAACTGAGGGGGAATGCGGATTCTCCGAACCAGCTGCTGTTCCATCCCGAAGAACTGGAGAAGGGCGGAGGAACCGCCTACCGCGATTTCGGCGGACTGGAATTCACGCCCGGATATTATCAGGGGCCGGGCTGGGGAATCCGCTTCCGTTCAGAAGTGCTTTCGGAGAGTCCGGAGCGTGTATCGGTCCGGCTGACCCATTCTGAACCTGTCCTGCTCCGCGGCGGAGAACGGATCACATATGAAATTGTCTATACGCTGACAAAAAAAAGTTCCATTCTGGAAACCGAAGTCCGTCTCCGGAATTGCAGTCCTTCGGCAGCAGCACTCCGTCTGACGACGCATCCGCAGTTTCGCGCCGGCGGCGACTCAGGCCTCGGCGACAATCTGTTCTTCTGCGGTCCCGACGGGACCGGACGGAAAGAATACCGTCCCGGACGCAATGAATTTTTCGTCAATCGGGGCGGCTGGTCTGCATATCTGGATTCCAAAGCAAAGGAAGGCGTGCTCCAGACCTTTTCAGGGGAAGCCGTCCCGAAACTCTACATCTGTACCGGTGCAGACGCCTGCAATGCGGAATTGCCGTTTGCACCTGTGATCACCCCGTCCGGGAAGACGGCCTCGTTCCGGTTTGGAACCGCCGTCCTGAACGGATTTCCCGTCCTCGACGGATTTTCGCATGGAATCTCGGCTGCTGCGGAATTCGCATCGGAAGGATTCATGTTCCTTGCTTCTTCCGTTACGGCGGAGCGTGTGAATTTTCGCTGCAGGATTATCGGCCACGCAGGAAAAACTGTATATGAATTCCCGCCTTTTGAAGTGGCGCTCACGCCGGCGGATGCGGTCCGCACGCAGCTTCCGTGGACGGACGCCGGACTTCCGGACGGTGAATATGCCTTTGAGGCCGAAACCGGAACCGCCGTATTCCGCCATCCATTCCGGGTCGACCATAGTTCCGAGCGGAACATGAATCAACGCGAAGCGGAACTGCGAAAGCTTCGCGGACAATACAAGGAAGCACCGTCTCCGGAACTGCGCGAAAAGATTCTCCGATTCCTGGAGGAACATTAGGCGCAGTGCTCTTCCGTCCGCGGATCAGCGGCTTTCAGACTGCGCCGGCGGATTCTTTTCAGCGGATTCCGGCAGACGCAGGAACGTGATCATGCGCGCCGTTTTGCCTTTTTCGCAGTAGCCGCGCACGGGAGTGCCCGCCGGCACATGGAACGCATCGCCGCAGAGCAGCGATTCCGGCGGCTCGTCGCCGATCTCCAGAATGATTTCGCCGTCCAGGACATACCCGGCAAAATCGCCTTCCAGACGTTCGAATTCAGGCGGAGTCCTGCGCCAACAGAAACTTTCGTCCTGGATTTCGATTCCGATCCCCTCGCGGCGCGGCAGAACGAACGTATATTCGCGGCCTTCGTCCGAAGCCATCCGCATGGAACCCTTGCGGAAAATATATTTCCCGTCGTTTTCGGCCTTGTCGCTGAAGAAATCGGACATGTTGGTATTGAGCGCGAGCAGCAGTTTCCGCAGGGTTGCGAGCGTGGGGGACACCATGTCATGTTCGATGGAGGAAACGTAGCTCACCGCCACGCCCGCCGTCCGCGCAAGCTGCCGCAGGGAGATATTGCTCCGCTGTCGGAGATTGCGTATCTTCTTTCCGATTCCGCTGCCGTCTGGTTCCATTTTCTGAACTCCCGTGTTCTTTTGTTCCTTAATATAGAACACATTTTCAAAATTGCAAGTAGGAATTCGTTTCGGTTCAAAAAAAAATTTTCATCCGCCGCAAAAAGGCTCTTGACAAAAGGACCAATCTGTTGTATAATGATAAGTGTTCTCTGAAAAGATCAACTGTTCTTAACAACCATTGCAGGGAGTATTCTGCCATGCCGATTTATGAAAACAGGGAAAACGCGGAAAACCGGATCACCCTTCCGGAGTCTTCACTCCGGAGCATCATTTCCGGGAACGCGGAAACAATCGCCGCCGCCGCAAAGAAAATCGAAGAAAGACACGCTTCCGCCGTGCTGATCGACGGCTGGTACACTCCGGACATCGGAACTTTTTCCGAAGGTCTTGAAAAGGAACTGAAGGCCCGCGGTCTGCGCTGCGTGCGGATTCCGGCCTGTCGTTTCTTCCGCACCGGAGCGGAGCTCGCGCATCTCAAACAGCCGTGGATCACGGAAGACCCCTCGTTCGGGAAAGTCGACTCGGAAGGCTCGTTCAAGGACTTCATCGATCCCGCCGGGTTCGCCGCCGCAAAGGCCGAAATCGGGAAAGCTGCGAAAACGGCAAAGACCGTCGTCTTCGTCGAAGGTCCCGGCGCCGCGCTCGTCCAGCCGGACTTCCCCGATTCGATGCTCTTCTACATGGACTGCACCGCGGACCCGATGCTCTGGCGGATGTGGCGGAAGGAACTCGTGCCCTTCGACTCCGCCGTCCCGCGGGACTACGGCTGGAAGGAATACTACTACTGCGACTTTTACGTTCTTTACGCGCACAAGCGGGATATCTTCAGGCGGATCGACTTCTATTCCGACTCTTCCGACCTGAAATGCCGGAAACTGATGCCGGGGTCGGTCGTCCGCGACATTTTTGCCCGTCTGGTGAAACAGCCGGTCAAGCAGGTGCGCACCTATTCGCCGGGTCCCTGGGGCGCCTACCGCTACCGCGACCTCTGGAAGATTCCCGGACTCGAAAACAACGCGTGGAACCGTCTCGCCGGAGCGGACCTGAGCATGCTGATCCAGCCGAAGGAAGGTCTTCTGCTGAACCTTCCCAGCGTGACGATGCTGATCGAACACGCCGCAGAATTCGCCGGAAACTTCGCCGCGAACGCCTATCCCGGACTCATTCCCGTGGAAATCTGGCTGGACGACGGCTATTTTCCGAAGCCGGAGCCGTATGAACGAACCTCCATGCCCATCCACAACCACCCCGGAACCGGATACGTCCAGCGCCACTTCAACGAACCGCTCGGACGCTACGAGACCTACTACATTGTGGAAGCCTACGAGAACGCCTCCACGCACATGGGGTTCAAGGAGGAAGCCTGTCTGGAGGAGTGGGAGAGGCTCTGCCGCGAATCCTGGAAGGACAAAAAGCCGATTCCGAACTGGCGCGACTTCATCGCCACGCACAAGACCAACGTCGGCGACCTCTTCCTGATTCCGGAAGGCACCACCCACGGCCACGGCGGAAACCAGATGGTTCTGGAAATGGACACCTGCGGCAACGCGGCGGGCGGAGAATATTCCTTCTTCGGCTACGACTACATGCGTCCGACCTGGGACGACAATGCCAAGTCCATGACCGGCAAGCCCATGAACATGCACCTGGAGCGTTATTTCGAGATCGACAAAGGGTGCCGCGAATCATACGTGACGAAACATCTGCGGGCGCGTCCGGTGGTGTGCAGATGGACGCGCGACTTCAGCATGGATCGGTACACGACTCTTCCGCAGATGCCGTTTGAGATTGAGCGGCTTCACTTCATGAAGCGGGCGGAGTATTCGACCTCGGGGAAATTTCTGCAGGCGCTCACGCTGACGGTGGGGACGCATGTGACGATCCGGTCGAAGTCGGATCCGGAGCTGTGCACGGGGATTGACCGGCTTCAGTGCGCGCTGGTTCCGGCGTCCTTCGGCGACTATGAAATTGTGAATTCCGACGGTGGCGCGAGCACCGTCGTTCTCTGGCATCTCAAACAGGGCTGAAAAGCCTGAAAATCAGGAGGAATCAAGCATGAAAATACCATGCGGAAAGTTAACAGCAGGCACAGTGCTTCTGCTGTTTTCGCTGCTGGCCCCGGGACTTGAGATCACGCCCGATTTTCAAATCCTGAACGAAAAACCCCGCTGCAGAACGGACCGGGAGGCTTCGCAGGTGCTTGCACAGCATCTGGAACAGATCTTCGGAAAACCTGCCGCCGTCCGCGAAGCCGGAAGTGTCAGACCCGCTGCCGGATGCATCATTCTCTCAGGCGATCCGAAACTGGATTCCGAAGAATGGAGCATCAGAAGCGACGGAAAGAATCTTGTGATTTCCGGCGGATATCCGCGCGGTCTTTATTATGGAGTCTGCGAATTTCTGGAACAGTTTGCTGGAGTCCGGCACTTTACGAAAAGCGCGGCAAGAATTCCGCAGCTGAAATTGATCACGGTTCCGGACGGCCGGGAATTCCGCCGCAAGCCGGCATTCCCATATCAGAGACTGATCGGATGCGACATTGAAAAGGGGGCCGGTCAAGACTATTTTCTGGCCTTCCTGAAATGTTATGACGATGCAGACCCGGACATTCCCGGCGACCTTCAGCCGGCAAGTCTGGAAAAGCATCATTCCTTCGGACACCTGACGCGCAATGTTCCGGCGGACCGCACCGACATGCTTCCCGTCGATGCGAAGGGAAACCGGGTTCGCGGGCTCAATGGACTCGGTCCCGGCCAAATCTGTTTTTCCAATCCGGATTTTCGAAAATATGCAAAAGAGGAAGTCGGGCGCTGGATCGCCGACGCGAAAAAACGGGCGGGAAAATACGGAGCGGACGAAAAGTCTGTGATCCATTATATCAATCTTTCGCAGAATGACAATCATGATTTCTGCTGCTGCAAAGGATGCAGGAAACTTGCAGAAAAATACGGAACCCTCTCCGGAGCCCTGATCGACTTCATCAACGATATTGCATCCGCCTATCCGGATTATGTCTTTGAAACATTCGCCTACATGGATACCGAGGAGCCGCCGCGTGGAATCCGCCCCCGCGACAATGTGATGATTCAGTTCGCCATGCTTGGCAGGGACAATGTCTGGTATGATCTGCTGCGTCCGCTCTCGCACCCGGCGAATGCCGTTCCGCTGAAAATCTACCAGTCCTGGCGAAATATCGCAAAACTCAAGGCAACGTGGTGCTACCACCGCCTTTATTCCATCACGGAATCCTTTGTGTGGCCTCAGTGCATGTACTGGTATATTCAGGAAGACATGCGTTTCTACCGCGGCTTCGGTTCGCAGGGAATCCTTGCCGAATCTGAATTATGCGACACCGACGGCGGAATTTTTTCTCCGCGCGCGTTTCACGAACTGCATGTCTATCTCGCAGCAAAACTGATGGATAACCCCGACTGCGATGCGGGAAAACTCATCGGTGAATTCTTCGATTACCAGTACGGTCCGGCCACCTCCGAAATGAAAGGATATGCCGATTATCTCCGGAAGCGTCTGGATTCCATCCGGGGCAAAATGTGCGCAATTCCAACTTCTGCACGCAGCTGCTTCGATGCGGATTTCTTCCGTACAATCGAAGGCTTTCTGAACCGTGCAGAAAAGAAGGCCGCCGGGAATAAAAGGATTCTGGAAAACATCGCGCTGGAACGCGTGCCCGTGGATTTCGCCGCGGCAAACCTGTGGGAACCGTACGGCTCGAAAGTCTATCCCTCCAGGAAGTTTCTCTGCGACAGGCTCGTGAAAAACATTGAGCTTTCCTTCCGGCATTATTTTACAGAACGCGCCGGACGCCTTCTTGATTATTACGCAGATAAAAAGAAGAAGACGCTTGCATGCGTCGATGCACTGCGCAATCCGGTTCCCGTTCCTCCCGGCATGGAAAAACTGAACATTCTGCAGTTCACGGCAGCCCAGCAGAGCCCGACCCTGGCCGTCGACGATCCGGACGCCGTTCTGGGAAAAACAATCAGGTTCAGCAAAGAACTTTCCGGCTTTGAACAGGCAAAGCATCCGATGGAATTCGGAATCTACGACCATATTCTGAAAGAAGTCGTTCTCCGAAAAGTGCTGAAGCCGGAGGAGATCGCCCAGGACGGGAAGTACCACCTTTACCGGATCGGCAAATTCATTCCGGACGGCCGTCACCGTCTGACCATGTGGGGACAGGCTTCATGGGGACTTCATCTTTCCGACCTTGTGAGACAGGTCTGGAGCGCCGTCGATTCAGACCGGATGTATGAGGTCTATCTCTCCTGCAAGATGACCGGCCCCGCATACGTGAAAGGATCAAAGGAGAAAAACGCCGTTTCGGTCGACAAAGCTGTATTTGTCAAGCTGGATGCTCCGGCACTGCCGGACGGATTCAAGCCTGAAACTGCCGTTCAGGTCTTTGCCGCCCGCGCCGCCGCGGGAAAAACCGCGGATGATCCGGAGGCCGCTTTCCAGTCGGCCCTCCGCCTGCTGAAAGTTCCGGATCCGCAATATCCGCATGACAAAAATCCGATGGAATTCGGAATCTACGACAAGACGGCGAAGAAGGTCCTTTTCAAGAAGGTTTTCACCCCGGAAGAAATTCCTTCCGACGAGAAATACCATCTGTACAAAGTCGGAAAGTTCTCCGTGGTCAAAAATCACGAGTTCAGGATGTGGGGCCAGGCCTCATGGGGGCTGGATCTCGACGATCTGCTGACCCCTGTTTTGAAATCGGCTGCAGAAGGCGATACATTCACGGTCTTTGTCTCCTGCAGACTCACCGGACCCGCGTATGCCAAAGGTTCAAACAATCAGAATGGCGTTTATGTCGACAGAGTTCTCTTTGTCAGGGAGGCGCAGCATTGAAATGACGAAAGAATGTGACACTGTCCGCATGTGCAATTCAAACTCAAACGTGAAGAACAGAAAGGAACGCACAATGAAAACAGTTTGCAGGATGCACTCAAAAGCCGGAATTTTTACATTAATAGAGCTCCTGGTCGTCATCGCGATCATCGCGATTCTGGCCGGAATGCTTCTTCCGGCATTGAACGCGGCAAGGGAAAAAGCACGGGCAATTTCCTGCACCGGAAATCTCAAACAGCTCGGCCTTTCCCAGGTCTGGTATGCCGACGACAACGACGGCTTTCTGAATCCGGTGCATGACGGGACGGGCAGCATGCTGGCATGGTGGAACTTCCGGCAGATTCTTTACCTTTCCAAAAACCAGTCATCCATGACATCCGATGAAAGAAAAACGGCAATGACGGAATCCAAGATTTTCCATTGTCCTTCCCGTAAAATCGCCAATTACGGTTACACCAGCTACGGCTACAATTATCATATCGGCTGCAATCTGGTCGGTTCCTGGCCGACCAACGTGCCGTTCTACAAGATCAGCAGCGTCAGACAGGCATCCCGGCGCAACACGATCGGCGACTATCTTTCCCACTTCGAAGATCTCATGGGATCTCCCGGCTATCACCAGTGGCACTTCGATTCCGGTGTGGATTCCTGGTCACAGAAACCTTCCTACAACCGTTTCATCGCACACGGCCAGACCGGGAACTTCCTGTTCGTGGATTCTCACGCCGAATCGGGAATCCGGTTCGCGTCGGACTATCTGCGGTTCCAGAAATCCTCCGATTTCGCCACTGATCTGTAATCCCGCATAAAGTCAGGCGTCCCGACATGAAGAATCAGAGAAAAACACTGGAGCACCTCTTCGGCGCGGACTGCGCAAAGCTCCTCACCGACCCCGAACACTACGGAATCTTCGACGGATTCGCCACATGCTCGCCGCGTCCCGGCGACGCGGCATCCGTCCGCGGATTCTTCGCCCCGCCCTTCTTCAGCCGGGATTTCCAGTTTGACCTCCACTTCGACGGACGGCGTCTGCCCGCAAAGAAGGCCTTCTGGATGCCCTTCTCCATGCGCCGCGAAGCCCGCTCCGGCTCCGTGAAAATCACCACCGAACTGCGTCTGGCCGGCGAAGGATTCCCCCGCGCCGCCATCATGAAGACGACTCTCCGAAACACAGGGAACGCCGTCAGGACTCTCCAGATCCGCCATGCCTTCTTCGGATCGTTCTCCCGAAAAGGCGGCGGCGACTGGGAATTCGCCTGGCCCTCCGGCGCCGAACTTTCCACCTTCGAACGCACGGACGACGACCTTGTCCTGCTCCGCGCCCCGGACGGCTCCCTTCTCGCCGGCGGAACGACTCTGCCCTCCGAAAAACGCGTGCCCCCCGATGGCGTGCTCGACGGCGAATGCACCGTCAGGCCGGGCAAGGACGCCGCATTCTACACGTTCTTCGCGGTCGGGACGGAAGCGGATTCGTGCCGCGCGGCGCGGGCGCTCCGGAATGCCCCGCAGCGCGCCTTCGACGATGCGGAGCGCTTCTTCCGTTCCCGCGCGGAAACGCTCCTTCAGCACGTGCCGGAATTCTCCTCCGGGAACCATGCGCTGGAACGTCTCTATTACCGCTCAATCCTGCATTTCCTGATGACGAAATGGGAAACGGACGCGTTCCTGCTGAAGCCCTATTACTCCACCGGCGGAATCAACGGCGGCACCTGCTGCTGTTATCTCTGGAACTACGGCGAACCGTACCGTCTCTGGAGTCTCGCCGACCCCGAATCGAACCGGGAACACATCCGGACCTTTCTGAAACTCGACCTGAAGAACTGCTTTGCGTTCCACCCCGCGACGGGCAGCGCCTACGGCCCGTACTACCCCGTCAATCACGAAAAGATCGTGCTGCTGATCCACGCCTATGTGACGCAGACCGGGGACACCGCGTTCCTTCACGAAACAATCGCCGGACGGACCGTTCTTCAGCATGTGCTGGAACAGGCGCTCGCGAACGACGATCCCTCGAAGCCCGCCGCGCTCGTCGACTACGGCGGCGGAAACCATCATCTGGAACTGCGGCGGCAGTACCGCTACGACTGGGTTCTTCCGGACCTCAATCTCCGGCGGTGCATCGTTTTCCGCATGGCGGACCGCATCTTCCGGATCGCGGGAGCCGACCCCGGAATCGACCTCGTCCGGCGCGCCGATGAACTCAGACGTCTGATCCGGGAAAAACTTTACGATTCCAAAGCCGGATGGTTCCATTTCCTGCATCCGGACGGCACGCCCGAACTCCGCTGGACGATCCAGCTCTTCATGGCCTGCGGCTGGAAGGATTACGCGCTGGACTCCGATGCGGAAGAAGCCCTGCTGAAACATCTCAATGAACGGGAATTCCTCGGAAAATACGGAATCCATTCCATGTCGAAGCTCGACCCGGCGTACGACCGGATCGACATCGACAACGGCGGGGGCGGCGCGTGCGTTTCATTCCCGCCCGCGGTCGCGGACCGGCTGTACCGGAGCGGCAGAACGGAACTCGCGGATTCGATCCTCTCGCGGTGTCTGTGGCTGGCCGACGCCCTGCCGTACTGGGGCGATTCGCAGACGGCGGACGTGATGGACTATCGGCGGGATACGCCGCTTCAGGCGGACATTGCGGGGACGTCCTGGGCACAGACGATGATCTTTGGGCTGTTTGGGATCGAACCGGAAGACGACGGATCATCGGTCGTATTCCGGCCGCATCTTCCGGCAGGGACGGAAAAAATCGCGCTGAAGAATCTGCCTCTGCTCGGAAAACGGCTTGCCGTGGAAGCCCGCCGCACCGGATTCACTGTGACGATGGACGGGAAAACGTTCCGTCAGAAACCCGGGAAGCCGCTCCGGATCAGGCTCCGGGAAACGACCTGATCCTGGTGCAGTTCAAAGCCGATGCTTATCCCGTTTTGCGCGGGAAATCTTCACGTTCACGTGTTTGATCTTCGTGATTCCGAGGGTGCTTCCGACGGACTCCAGAGCCCGTTTCTGGAACTGGGCCACCAGGTCGGGAACGGCAAGCGCGCCGGAGGACGGCAGATATTCGGCCGAGACGTCCAGCTTGCACAAACCGCCGGAATCCTTATGCAGAAGGACCTTCCCGATCTCCAGATCGCGGAATTCGTCCCCGAGCGCAAAGATCAGGTCGGAAACGGCACGGGCGGAAATGAAATATTCTCCGGCCTCGGTGCTTCCGTAAACGCCGCCGAGCCGATGCGGCCCGAGGATCAGCCGCCGCAGAATGAAATAAAGGATCAGCAGAAGGAAGAGCAGTCCGAGCGCGGCGGCTCCGCCCATGCGGAACCCGCACTCCCATTCCGATCCGCCGCCCTGAAAATAATTCTGAATCCAGTCGAGAACAGGTTTCATGCGAGGCTCCCTTCTGGCTGAGGATCTTCAAGGTCCATCACCACGACATTGACTTTTGTGACGGCCAGTCCGGTCAGATCGGTGACGGCCTTTTCGATGTTGGCCTGGAGTTCCTTCGCGACATCCGGAATGAAGACGCCGTACTCGAAGATCACGCTGACCTCGACGGCCGCGGAGGAATCATTCATCTCGACGGCGATCGAACGGTCCTGAATGGACTTGCTGCCGACGATTTCGGCGATGCTGCTGACGAGCGTGCTTCCGGCAAGGCGGAGCACGCCTTTCGTGGAAAGCACAGCCTTGCGGACAATGGAAGAAACCACGCTTTCATGCATCCGGACCACGCCGGGAGCGGCAGGCGCGGGGGATTCTTCCTTCGCCTGAGCGGCACTGTTTTTCTTTGAGGAAGCGGAAGCTGCCATGACACCAACTCCTTTCATTTTCCGAATTCGTCTTTGCGGTCGTCGATTTCGCAGACGACCACATTGACCGTTTTGACTTTGAGTCCGGTCATCCGGACGATCTCTTTGGAAACGGTCTCCTGGACGGCCGCGGCCACGGAGGGGAGCTTTGCGCCGTAAAAAAGATTGATGGAAATCTCCACTGAAACGCTCTCTTCGCTCATGCGGACCAGAATCGAACGGTCCTGAATCCGTTTGCTGCCGACGATCTCGGCGATATTGTCGACGAGCGGATTGCCGGCGATCCTGGAAACGCCCTCGATGCCGGAAGCGGCCTTGCGCGCAATGGTTGCGATCACGCCCGGATCAATCCGGATGATGCCGTTTTTCTCCTTCATGGGGGCGTCTCCGTTTTCAGGCTTCCCGGTCGGCTTTTTCGAACGAACCGCTCTTCATGATGCTTTCAATGAAGCCGGTGTCGTAGCGCCCTTCCATGAACTCCTTCGTGCCGAGGATGAACAGGTCGAAGGGAATCGTGGTGGCGACGCCATCGACGATGTACTCTTCCAGGGCGCGCTTGCAGCGGGCAATGGCTTCCTGGCGGTCCTCGCCGTAGGCGATCAGTTTGCCGATCATGCTGTCATAGTAGGGCGGAATCACATAGCCGGCGTAGGCATGGGAATC
>CAZHPP010000056.1:0-12921 GCA_964534535.1 uncultured Victivallales bacterium
AGCCTCGTTCCCCGGCGAACCGGAACGGAAATATTTTGATTCCGTCAAAGGTCAGACGGTGCACTGGAGCGGGACTCTGATTTCGAGCTTCCCGTTCGCGATGGATTTCGTGTTCGGGAACGGCCCCGGGACGAAGGCCTCGTTTCAGGTCTGCGAGTTTGCGGGACCGTACGGCACAAAGACGAAGATCAAGGCGGTTGCGGCGTTCGATTCCGGAGCGCAGTCCGTTCTGAAGGACCGGCGCGGCGCGGAAGTGAAGTTTTCCGGAGTCCTTGAAAAAGTCGAACCGTTCGCGAAGGAAATCTATCTGAAGAACGCCAGACTGGAACAATAGCGTCATTGCGCCCCCTGCACAGCTGTGACCGGGAAGATCGGGAAGAACGCCAAGACCGGTGTCGATTATAATCATCCGCTGCAGCTTTCCGGAAGACAGCCGGCGCATCCGGATCTTTGATGCAAATCGGCCTGTTCTCCGCCGAAAGGAGCGGGCAGCACTTTTTTGACTTTCAGACGCCATCATGACTTGAAATCCCGGCAAATCATGTTATAATAAACCAATTTTCAAGAGATTCCCGAAAGGCCAGGCATGAAAACAGAAGTTCTGATCTACGATACGACGCTCCGCGACGGCGCCCAGGCCGAAGGAATGTCCCTCTCAAAAAACGACAAGCTGCGGATCGCCGCAAAGCTCGACCGACTCGGAGTCGCCTACATCGAAGGCGGCTGGCCCGGCTCCAATCCCAAGGACGCCGAATTCTTCCGCAAGGCCCGGCACATGCACTTCAAAAATGCCCGCATCGCCGCGTTCGGAAGCACGCGCCGCGCCGGAGTCACGGCGGAAACGGATGAAAATCTGAATCTGCTCGTGGAATCGGAAGCGCCCGTCGTCACGATCTTCGGAAAATCCTGGCTCAAGCATGTTTCCGTGGTGCTCCGCGTCTCACCCGCTGAAAACCTGAAAATGATCGCCGAGTCCTGCCGCTTCCTGGCAGACTCCGGACGCGAAGTCATCTTCGACGCCGAACACTTTTTCGACGGCTATGCCGATTCGAAGGAATACGCGCTCCAGACCGTTCTGGAAGCCGCGAAGGCCGGCGCCTCGACCGTCACGCTCTGCGACACCAACGGCGGCTCCCTCCCGGAAACAATCTTTGATGTGACAAAAACCGTCCGCGCCGCACTGCCCCGGTCCGTGAAGGTCGGAATCCACTGCCACAACGACGGCGGACTCGCGGCGGCCAACACGCTGGCCGCGGTGCGCGCAGGCGCTGTGCTCGTCCAGGGCACAATCAACGGCTGCGGCGAACGCTGCGGCAACACCGATCTCTGCACCGTGATTCCGAATCTTGAACTCAAACTGAAGCTGCGGTGTCTGCCGGAAGGCTCCCTGCCGCTGCTCTGCGAAACCAGTCTTTATGTGGACGAGACCGCCAACGTGAACCACAATCCGAGACTGCCCTACGTCGGCTCAAGCGCCTTCGCCCACAAGGGCGGCATGCACGTGAACGCCGTCAAGAAGGACCCGGCCACCTTCGAACACATTCCGCCGGAAACGGTCGGCAACCGCCGCCGGATTCTGGTTTCGGAGCTTTCCGGAAAGAGCAACCTGGAACTGAAGGTCCGGGAACTGGGAATCGAATCGACCGGGGACGACCTCAGGACGGCACTGCGAACCCTCAAGCAGCGGGAAAATCTCGGCTACGAATACGAAATGGCGGAAGCCTCCTTCGCCCTGCTCGTGGAGCGGGAAAAGAAGTCCTATGCTCCGTTCTTCCAGCTGGCCGGCTGGCGCGTGATGGTGGAAAAGCGCGGGCCTTCGGACCGTGTTTCGGAAGCCACGGTCAAGGTCAGGGTCGGGAAGGAAGTCAATCTGGTCGCGGCGGAAAGCCATTCGGGCCCCGTGAACGCGCTGGACGAGGCGCTCCGCAAGGCGCTCATCCCCTTCTACCCAGAACTCGCAAGACTTTCGCTCCTCGACTACAAGGTGAGAATTCTGAGCGGAACGGACGGCACGGCCGCCAAGACCCGCGTCCTGATCGAATCATCGTCCGGCGGCACCCCGTGGGTGACGGTCGGAGTCAGTGAAAATATCATCAACGCATCCTGCGAGGCGCTTCTGGATTCGATCGACTACGCCCTGCTTCTCAGGAAAAAACTCGGGAAACACTGAAAACCATGATCAGATCGATCCTGCTCTTCGTCCTGATTTCCGGATTCACAACCGGAATTTTCCCGTGCACAAAACCGGAAGCCAGGGCAATCGACCCCGTCACGATCGCCATTCTCGCGCCCATCGCCATCAAGGCCGCCCAGATCGCCGCGCCGTATGTGATCCGCTATTTCAAGAACTGCGGCCGCTATTCCGTCAAGCTGGTCCAGCCATTCATCAATCTGTTCAAGCTGCCGCTCGGGCTGCTGATGGTCACGCTGGGAATTCCGTTCCGCGGCGCGTTCAAGGCAGGATGCCAGTTCCTGATCCAGGGCTTCATCGCGCCCTTCCAGCTGTGCTGGTACACCATGATGCTGCCCGTCAGCGGCTTCGGATTCCTGAAGTAGCGGCGTTCCGGGGAGCACTGTCGACACATGAGACGGAATCCGTCGGACAAATTCACCCCGCTCCGCACTCTCTGGTACGGCGAGGACGATGTCCGGGACATCGAAGAAGCGCTGCATCCGAAGTTGCGCTCCATGAGCGAGCTTCTGGACGGCGCGCTGGATCAGCTGATGCCTGCAGACCTCCTGACATTCCAGAAGATTCAGGCGGCATGGCCCGATCTGATCGGTGAAGGCAATGCCCGTTTTTCGATTCCGTTCAAACTTTCTGAAGGCACGCTGTTTGTGGAAATCAAGCATCCGGCCTACCGGATTGCGCTGGACACACCGAGGATCCGGGATGCCGTGATCGCGAGGATCGGCGAACGCTTCGGAAAATCGCTCTGCGTCCGTCTGCGGTTCGTTCCGCCGGGAAGAAGATGACCCCTGTTCCGCCGATGCGTTCCGCAATCGCATCATGCCTGAAAATTTTACAAAAAACATATAAATCTTTCTTCCCGTCCTATTGACTTTTTGAATTATTGTGTTACTATATAGGAAAGACGGCCTGCCGGAAGGTCATGCTTTCAGAATTTATAAAAATCAGGGCCGTTCCGTTTTTTGTCAGAAGCAAAAAACTCCACACAAAATCCAAATTTGGAGGTACGCACCATGGTAAACGATAAGAGTCTGATCGAAAAACTTCGCGCCTATGTGGAGGACAACCACCTTTCATGGACCCAGATATCCCATCAGCTCGGAGTGACTCAGAACACTCTGACGAACTGGAACAAAGGCGGCAAGATCAGCCCGCGGAACCGCCGCGCGATCGTGGAACTCACTTCCGCCCCGGAGCCGACCTGCCGCGTGACCGAATGCCAGGCGCGGAACACCACCGACCCGATCACCAAGGCCATGCTGAAAGTCTGGGGAATCCTTTCCGAACGCGACAAAGCCCGCATTTACATGCACGCGCTCGAATTCCGGGACGGACTGAATCCGGTTCAGCTGGTTCAGGTTCAGCCGATCCAGCAGGTTCAGCCCATGCAGCCGATCGCGCCCATGCAGACGATTCCCGCCGCCCAGCAGCAGGCCGCCGAGCCGAAAGCGCCGTTCAACAAGAAATCCTGATCCGATCCGGCGCGCGTCATCATGCCCGAACCTCTTCTGAAAGTCGAATCGCTTTCGATCGAGTTCCAGTCGGGAAAGAAGTATCAGCCGACCGTCTCCGATGTTTCGTTTTCCCTTTACCGCGGTGAAATCCTCGCGCTCGTGGGGGAAAGCGGATGCGGAAAAAGCATCACCTGCATGTCGCTTGCCAGACTTCTTCCCGAGCCGCCCGCGCGGATTCCGGAAGGCCGCATCCTGCTGACCCTTTCCGACGGCGTCGAAGTCGACGTTCTGAAGCTTCAAAAAAAATCCCTGCGGAAAATCCGCGGGGGTGAAATTGCCTACATCTTTCAGGAGCCCGGCGTTTCCCTGAACCCCGTCTTCCGCGTCGGGAACCAGATCGCGGAGGCCGTGGAACTCCACAGGCCGGACTGTCCGGACCCGGAAGCCGAAGCGGTCTCCCTCCTGGGAAAGGTGGGAATCCCCTCGCCGGAAGAACGGGTGAAAAGCTATCCGCACGAACTTTCCGGCGGCATGCAGCAGCGCGTGATGATCGCCATGGCCCTTGCAAGCCGTCCGGCGATCCTGGTGGCCGACGAACCGACCACGGCGCTCGACGTGACGATTCAGGCGCAGATTCTGGAGCTGATCGCCTCGCTCCGCCGCGAAAACGGAATGTCCGTGATTCTGGTCACACACAACCTCGGGATCGTTTCCCAGCTCGCCGACCGGGTCTGCGTGATGTATGCCGGAAAAATCGTGGAAACCGGTCCCGTCCGCGACGTGATCGACCATCCGGTCCACCCCTATACGGCGGCGCTGCTGAAGGCCGTTCCGCGTCTGGGGGAAGACACCGGGACCCTGCATACGATTCCCGGAAACGTTCCCGCCCCGGAGGATTTCCCCGCCGGCTGCCGCTTCTGCGGAAGGTGTCCGAAAGCCGCAGGCCTTTCCGAAAAGGACCGCGAACTCTGCCGTACAAAAGTTCCGCCCGTTTCCACCGTCGGAAAAAACCACACATGCTCCTGTTTCTTCCGCGATGAAAAGGAGTGAGCGGCATGTCGAACAATTTTCTCAAAAGCGGAATTTCCAATCCTCTTCTTCCCTTCATCGTCCTGCTGATGCTCGTGATTCTGATCACCGTGATCGCTTCCAACCTGAAGGAGATTCAGCGGACGAATTCCTCCGGAAGCGCCGCCCCCGTGCCGGATGCGTCGAATTTCCGGAAACCGGGAGCTGTCCCTGCGCCCGTCCGGGCTTCCTCCGGAGAAGCGTCTCCGGACATTGCCGCGCTCACCCGCGCCGCGCTCGAAGACTGGCGGAACGGCGACCTGCAGAACGCGGAAGACAAGTTCCGCACCGCCCTGGTGTTCCAGCCGGACAATCCCGTGGCGCTCTCCTATCTGGGCACGCTGTTCCATCACCGCGGCGACTACAAGACCGCGGAACTCATGTTCCGCCGCCAGACCCTTTACTTTCCGACCAATCCGAGCGGCTATATGAACCTCGGGCTCACGCTGCTCAAGCAGAACCGGTTCGACGAAGCGCTGGCCGAATCGAAGCGGGCCTATGTCCTTGATCCGGCTTCCGACGAATCCGCGCTCAACATCGCGAAAATTCTCGTTTCCGCCGGCGAAAAAGGCATGGCGCTTGCCTATCTCCGGCGCGCGGCCCGTTCCGGAAGCGCCAATATCCTGAACGCGCTCTGGGATCCCGTGTTCGACCCCATCCGGGATGATCCCGAATTTCTCAGAATCCGCTCCTCCTTCCAGCGGAAATCCGCGGAACCGCAGTCCGACAGACAGCAGAAGGCTCTGAAATGAGCATCATTCATCTCCTCGACAACGAGGTCAGCAACAAGATTGCAGCCGGAGAAGTGGTCGAACGCCCGGCCTCCGTCGTCAAGGAGCTCGTGGAAAATGCCCTCGACGCCGAGGCAAAGACCATTTCAATCCGCATCGAACGCGCGGGAACCCGCCTGATCGCGGTTTCCGACGACGGCTGCGGCATGGATTCCGACGACGCCCTCCTGTGCTTCGAACCCCATGCCACCAGCAAGATCGAAACCGATTCCGACATCCTCCACATCGCCACGTTCGGATTCCGCGGAGAAGCCATGCCGAGCATCGCCTCCGTTTCCCGCATGACACTCAAGACGCGGAAACGCGATTCCAGGGAAGGGGTCTGCGTGACCGTAAACGCAGGGAAATTCGGCGAATCCGTCCCCGCAGGCTGCGCCCCCGGCACCGAAATCACCGTCCGCGACCTCTTCTACAATGTTCCCGCCCGCAAAAAATTTCTCAAGTCGCCCGCCACGGAGGAACGCCACATCATCGACATCGTTTCCCTGATCTCCCTGGCGCACCCGGTTGTGGCGTTCGAGCTCGTGATGGATGGACGCACCGTGATCGCAAGTCCGGCCGGAGACAAACTCCTGCCGCGAATCCGCGACGTGTTCGGGCGCGACACCGCAGACGCCATGCTTCCGCTCGACCATACCGCCGGGCAGATCTCCGTGCGCGGCTTCATCACACGCCGGGGAATCACCCGCCCCACGCGCCAGGACCAGAAAATCTTCGTGAACGGCCGTCCGGTCGAATCGCTCCCCGTCTACCGCGGAATCCGCGACGGCTGCGGACCCATGCTCGAAAAGGGACGCTGCCACCCGGCCGTCGTGTTCATCGACCTTCCCGCCGAATTCGTGGACGTGAACGTGCATCCCACAAAACGCGAAGTCCGCTTCCGCAATGAATTCGATGTGACCGACTGCGTCCGCGCGGCCGTGGCCGAGGCGCTCCGCGAATCGGCGGAAAACACTCTGATGCAGCCGGCCGCCTCCGCTTTCGGTTCCATTCCGGTGCAGAATCCGGTTCCGGCGTCCGCCGCAAAGAATCCGCCTTCCCCGGCCGCCTCGTTTCTCCGCGAAGCCGCCGCCCTGCAGAACGCGGATGCTCCGCTTGCGCGGCCCGCCCCGCTGAATCTCCCGGTTCCGCCCGTTCCCTCCGAGAATCCGGTGGAACGCCTTCTGGCCTCCGTCCATGTGGACTACCTTCCGCTTTCCGTCCAGCAGCCCCCGGAACAGATTTCCATGCCGTTCCCCGAACCGGAAAAACAGGAATCCGCTGAACCGGCGAACTCTCAAAAGCGGAACAATGCGTTTCCAGGCTGTTCCGGACTCGAACTCCTCGGCGTTCTCGGCGACACCTATCTCGTTGCGAAGATGGCCGACGGCCTTGTGCTGATCGATCAGCATGCGGCGCATGAACGCGTGCTTTACGAGCGAATTCTTCACGGAGTCGAGGGCTCGCTTTCCCAGAAGCTGCTGGTCCCCATCACGGTGGAACTTTCCAAGGCCGACCTCGCCTACGTCACGAAGAACCGCGAATACTTTGCGAAACTCGGATTCGAAATCGACCCGTTCGGCGGATCGAGCATCAAACTTTCGGCCATTCCCGCCGCACTGAAGCAGGACAATGCGGGCGGAATGTTCGTGGAGCTTCTGGCGCGCGCGGCGGACGAGGATTCCTCTGGTGCGAGACCCGATTCCGCCTCCATTGCCCGGGCCGCGTGCAAGGCCGCGGTCAAGGCGAACGATCCGCTTTCCCCCGCCGAATGCAGGGCACTGATCGACCAGCTTGCCGCATGCGAACTGCCGTTCTGCTGTCCGCACGGACGCCCCACGCTCATCAACATTTCCATCCGCGAGCTGGAGCGCCGCTTCGGACGCGTGCGCTGACGTTTCCAGGTCTTCAGATCTGAGTCAGCATGGCGGAAAATTCCGCCGCAGTCTCCCGGAGCGTTCCCGGGCAGACGGCTCCGCCTCCCAGCACGAAAATTCCGCTGAAGCAGTGGCAGCGCAGAATCGAAACCAGTTCCTTGATCTCGCAGTTGCCGAAGGCGAATTTTTCCGGCGTGCCGTCCCACAGACAGTCGCAGACGTCCAGCTGGGAAAGGATTCCGAGGAACCTTCCGCTCTGATACGATCCCAGGAACGGATGCTCGCCCGCCTTCGCAAATTCCGCGGGATTGAACACGAATCCGGAATGTCTGAGCTTCTCCGCAAGTCCCGCGGCAAGCGCCTTGGCACCGCGTCCCGTGACGGCGGAATTGACGAATCCCGTCGCGATTCCGGCCTTTTCAAAGGCTTCCGCGGCCGAAGCTGAAGTCCAGATCGGAAGAATGGCGCGTCCGATTCCGGCGGCCTTCAGCAGGGCGGCCGTTCCTTCCGGATCCGCCGGAACAGCCGGAATGCGGATTCCCGTAACCTCGATTCCGGCGGCCCTGAAGTCGGAGACCGCACGCTTGAGTTCGTCTTCCGGGAGATTCACCGCGTTCCTGCCCTGAATCAGGTCCAGTTCCACGCAGGAAATCCCGGAGGCGGCCAGATTCTCGATCATCTCGGGAACATAGCGTCCGGCAAGACGCGAGGAAGCGGCGAGCTTGAAGTCCTCTCCTGCGAATTCGACCTTTGCGATTGCGGCGCGCTGACGCACACAGTCGGCGCACGCGGGGTTTCCGCAGAGCGCGAAGGCGGGATCGCCGCTGCCGAGCTCCAGCAGCGTGTGGAACATCCTGTGGGCTTCGATCACGCGGACCATGGCGTTGCCGATCCGTCCGATGTTCATGCATCCTTTTTCAAGAAGCACGGAATCGAGTCCGATGAAATTGCGGTGAGGTCCGGGGAAGAATTTCCACGCGGCCTTGACCTTTTTCCCCTGCGGGGTGACGAACTCGCGGGAGACCGTCCGGAGATACGGCAGTTCCAGCAGCGCTTCTATCGAGTGGAGCGTGGTGTTGCGGTCCTGGTCGACTCCGAGCAGACAGATCTTGCCCTTCTCATCGGAGGCGAGGCGGGTATAAGGCGTATCGTCGCCATGGGCGGTTTCGGCCTTCCAGTGGTCGGCGCAGAGTTCCTTTGCGCGCGCGCCGAGCGCGGCAACGGCGCTCACGGGACACGAGCTGATGACGGCGCCCCTGCGTTTTTTGAGGGCGTCCGTGACCGCTCCGAGCGAACCGAACACCGGCACGAGAAGCGTTCCGGATTTTCCGAGCACGTTCAGAAAAGCATCGATCACGCCGTCCGCGCCGCCTTCCATGGTGCCGAGGCTGCGGAGCGAACTGTGAAGGATCACGGTGTCGCCTTTTTCGATGCCGAGTTTTTTGAGTTCCGATGCAAGAGTCTTCGAGTTCATGATCTTTTTTCTCCGGATTAAAATTCCGCAATCACGCGGCAGGGAATCTGTTTGACGCCCGGGACGGGCGGGAAAAGTACGGTGAGACGGCATTCGCGCGCCGTGACGAGATGCAGATTGGCGGGTTCGCACACGGTCGTGATCCCGGCCTTGAACAGCACCTGGAACACGCCGTGAAGCGCCCTGCTTTCATAAATATCGGAAACAAGCACCCTGACCTTGTTCGCGATCATCCAGTCGAGCGCGGAAAAATCAAACCACACGGTGCGGATGGGAACGGCGGGATCGGTCTGGTCGTGCGCGCCGATGGCATTGACGATCAGAACGGGAGTATGCGTCTTTCCTCCGAAGGCCGCTTCCAGTTCCGCGCCGGAGACTCCGCCGCTGCCGCCCGCGCGGTCCAGATGAATCACGCTCGCCTTCGCGCGGTAAAGAGTTTCAACGGGAAAGTTTGCGGCGTCCGTGCCGTCGTCGGTTTCGCGGATATGTCCGGGAAAATCGATGTAGGTTCCGAACATGGAATCCATGTCGAGACGGTAGATCATGCCGGTGTAACTGGTATGTTCTGAGCGGAGCGGAACTTCCGTGAGGGCGGCCTTGCAGGTGCGGGAAGTATTTTCCGCGCGCCGGGTGAGATCAACGATCGTCATGCTGCTGAATCATCCTTTCCTTGATAAACGGGAGCAATGTACCATGATGTTACACGGGAATCAAGCACGGAATGCAAAAAATCAGCGGATCAGGGCGCGGAGTTTCGGAAAGACGCGCAGCGCGTTGCGGAAGAAGAACTCCTCGTGATGTTCCGGCGGAACGATCCGCGAAAGCACTTCAATCCAGGCTGGAATGTTCAGAAGCGGCCAGTCGGAACCGTACATGGGCTTTTCCCAGTCGTTCAGATAGTCGAGCCATGTCTTGAGGAAGCCCATGTGTCCCCCGAACTGCTTCAGGAAGGAATCGGCCGTGAAGTTCCCTTCGGCAAGTCCGGAAAGATCAAGAAAGACGTTCGGATTCTTCGCGGCGACCGCAACGGCGTCCTGAATCCACGGATTTCCGCAGTGCGCAATGACGAAATTCACGCGCGGAAAGTTCACGGCCGCTTCGTCGACGCAGAGCGGATGGGAATACTTGAGCAGGCCGCCGTGCCCCGCGACTTCGCCGGAATGGAAGACGACCGGAAGATGCCTTGCCTCCGCGAGCTCGTAAAACGGGTAATGGACCGGGTCGTTCGGATAAAAAAGATTGTAGCCGGGATAAAGTTTGAGTCCGACGCAGCGGGGATCGGCGGTCTGGAGCTCGAACGCGGCGACTGTTTCCCGAATCCGGGAAGGAATGATCTTTGCGGAATGGATTCCGGCACAGTAGACCATGAACTTCGGCAGCGTGTTTTTCCCCGGCGGAAATTCGCCGGAAAGATTCGGAGTCGCGGGGGTGAAATAGCCGGCGTTCCGGTTTCCGCCCGCTTCGCCCATGGCGATTCCGATCGCGATTCCGCACTCCTCGAAAACGCGGCCGAGGCATTCGGGCGTGTTCTCGTGTCCGGCAGTGCGGGCGATCCCGTCGAAGCCGGAGCCTTTGGAAAAATGCAGGTGTGCGTCGATGATCTTCATGACGGGCAAATCCTCATTCACCGATGATCTTGATCATGATGCGCTTGTCGCGCATGCCGTCGAACTCGCCGTAAAAGATCTGCTCCCAGGGTCCGAAATCGAGCTTGCCTTCCGTGACGGCGGCAACAACTTCGCGGCCCATGATCTGACGTTTCAGATGGGCGTCCGCATTGTCCTCGAATCCGTTGTGGGCGTACTGTTCGTACGGTTTTTCGGGGGCGAGTTTTTCCAGAAAGCGCTCGAAGTCGGCATGAAGGCCGGATTCGTCGTCGTTGACGAAGACGCTCGCGGTGATGTGCATGGCATTGCAGAGCAGAAGACCTTCGCGGATTCCGGACTCCGCAAGCGCCTGTTCCACCTGGGGGGTGATGTTGCGGAACTCGCGTCTGGTTTTCGTGTGGACGGTCAGGATTTTTCGAAATGATTTCATAATGCGTGCTCCCCTTGGTGACATGACAATCCAAGATACCACGGCCGCCGTGCGATTTCAAGCGCGGAACTTGAAAAAGACACCGGGAATGCTAACTTTACCGCATGAACGACTATTATCAGATTCTGGGCGTGGAGCGGAACGCCGATTTCGAAACGCTCCGGAAAGCCTACTACCGCAAGGCCAAGACCTGCCACCCCGACCTTCACGGCGGATCGGCGGAAATGAACGAGGTGTTCCGCCGGATCGTGGAGGCATTCAACGTGCTTTCGGACCCGATGCGGCGGGCCTCGTTCGACCGCACGCTCGGACACTCCGGAGGCGGTTCCCGGTCCTGCGAACCGGATACGGTCATGGACAGCGATTCGGACGACACGCTCGAAGAGCTGATCGTCGGGAACAGACCGCCGGAAAATACAACCCTCCTCACCCTGTTCCTCGACCTGGAAAAGACCTTCGTCTTCATCACATGGCGGGAGGCACGGAACTATTACTGGAAACGGCAGTACCGCCTTGCCATGTCCCGGCTCAATTATCTGGTGAAGATCGCCCCTTCGAACATCCTGTACCGGGTGTACCTGGGACGCTGTCTGCGCCAGCTGGGACACTATGGTCCCGCGTGCCGGCAGTTCCGTGCAGCGATCCGGATCGGCGACAGACGGATTCCGCCGCAGCGACTCGGGAACGTCAGGCGCGAGCTGGAAAAGCTTTCCGGGAAACGGAGCCCCCTGCTCCACCGGATCCTGCGGTTTTTCCTTCCCTTTGAAGACAACGCGGAAACCACCGCGGAGGACGAAATGATTCAGGACACCAACCGCGCGCTCGCGAAACTGGTCCGGGAAGAGGAAGCCGAACGGACCCGGAAACTCGGACGCTGAGCGTTCCCGCTTCCCCTGCATTTTCCTTATTTATCGCATTTGCTCTCCGCGGCAGACCATAAAAATGCTGTTTTTTTTCAGCCGTTCTGTTGAAATCTCCATGGAAAGATGTAAATTAACAGGATTTTTAACCATAAGGGAACCTGTCGGCGAACGGTTCGCGGACATTCCCTGAAGAAGAGAGGAATGGTAAAAAAATGAACAGCTATGCGGCCAAAGTACTGGAGTCCGTGAAACAACAGTGCGGTTGGGAAAAGGAATTCATCCAGAGCGTCACCGAAGTGTTCGAGTCCCTGGGGAAACTTCTGGACAAGGACCCCCGCTACGAGAAGAACAAGATTCTCGAGCGGATCGTGGTTCCGGAACGGATCATCACGTTCCAGGTTCCGTGGATCGACGCAAAAGGCGACATTCAGGTGAACGTGGGCTACCGCGTCCAGTTCAACAGCGCGATCGGCCCCTATAAGGGCGGACTCCGCTTCCATCCGTCCGTGAACCTCGGAATCCTGAAATTCCTGGGATTCGAGCAGATCTTCAAGAACAGCCTCACGACGCTCCCCATGGGCGGCGGCAAGGGCGGAAGCAACTTTGACCCGAAAGGCAAGACCGACCGTGAAGTCATGGTGTTCTGCCAGGCGTTCATGCGCGAACTTTACCGCCACATCGGCGCCAACATCGACGTTCCTGCCGGCGACATCGGAGTCGGCGGACGCGAAATCGGCTATCTGTTCGGCCAGTACAAGCGCATCGTCAACAGCTACGATGCCGTTCTCACCGGCAAAGGCCTGAACTGGGGCGGCAGCCGCGTGCGTCCGGAAGCCACCGGCTACGGCAACGCCTACTTCGCCACCGAAATGCTCAAGACCCGCGACACCTCCTTCGAAGGCCGCAGAGTCCTGATCTCCGGCGCCGGCAACGTGGCCCAGTACTGCTGCGAAAAGGTCACTCAGCTCGGCGGAAAGGTGCTCAGCCTCTCAGACTCCTCCGGATGCATCATCGACGAGGACGGAATCGATGCCGAGAACCTCGCCTTCATCATGGACCTCAAGAACGTCAAGCGCGGACGCATCAAAGAATACGTCGCCAAGTTCAAGAAGGCCAAATATTTCGAGGGCAAGAGACCTTGGCAGCTTGCCAAGTGCTCCGTCGCAATGCCCTGCGCCACCCAGAAC
>CAZHPP010000057.1:0-12911 GCA_964534535.1 uncultured Victivallales bacterium
GCTGTTCAAGCCGCTCCAGCTCAAGCCGGAACTGCCCGAAGAGGGACGCCGCTTCACGATCATGACGCACGATCCCTTCCCGAACGGAACCGATCCGCTCGGAATCCGCTATGACTTGAAAACCGGTTCGCCCGAACTCTTCGCCAAGCCGGATCCCGTGCTCGGCTACACATCCGCAATCCTGAATGAAAGGGACTCCCTGCCCGATTCCGCCCGCGCCGTGCCGCCGCCGGGATTCTCCCTTGCACCGGTCCGCAGACCGGCCGTGCCGCCCCGCCGCACGCCGGACGCCCTGCCCGACGGCGTAACCGTCCCGCTGGTCTCCGACCTCAAATTCCCCGTCATTGTCGCCGAACGTTCCGCAGACCGGCCCCGCTTCTTCGATTCCGCGGGGAACTTCCTGCGGGAAATCATGATTGCGGAGAAACCCTCCCTGAAGGGAATCGTCTCCACAACGATTCTTTCGGTGGAAGCGTCCGAAAATCCGGATCTGCCGCCCTCGGTATTTCTGCGGCATTCCTGCGGAAGTCTTCAGGCCGACCGGATCGCCGCGCGCGCGCTTTCCGCCTATCTGACCTCCCGTGGCAAAGTTTCCTCCTCCCGCTGCTTCATGGTCGACTGGGGCGAACTTCCTGCGGGAAAGGAGGCAAAGCCATGATTCCGATTCCTCCGGCCCAGCTTGTGACCGTCTTCATTACGATCTGGTTTGCGATTCTGACCGTTCTCTGGCTGCGCGACGAACTCGGGCGCGCCGAGACGGACTGGAACTGGACCATCGCCAAGGACCGGCTCTACACCTGTTCCAGATGCCATTATTCCTTCCTTGCCAAGGACGACAGCACCAACATCACGCGCTGTCCCCGCTGCAATGAAATGTGCTTCCTCAAGAAAAAGAAGAGACTCTGAACAGATTTTCTGTTCCCTTTTCATGAAAGTCCGGGAACTCTTTTCCTTACGCTGCGGGGCGGGCAATGCCGGAACCGCGTGTACTGCCGGGTGAAGACCGAGAGTTCCGAATATCCCAGCATTTCGGCGATCTCTTTCACGGAAAGATTCGTGCCGAGGAGAAGCGATTCGGCCTTTTCGAGCCGTTTCCGGATGCGGTATTCATTCGGAGGCATGCCGAGGTACCTGACGAATTTTTTCCGGAACGTTTCATAGCTCAGTCCGAATCTTGAAGCCAGGGAATTCATGTCAAGGGGAATTTCAAAGTCTTTGCCCAGGACGGCGCATGCCGAATCGAAAAGCTGTTCCTCCCGAGTCTTTTCCATTGTTCCGCGCCGGGAAAGTCCTGCCGCCGCGGCATAAAAATCCATGAAATTTCTGTAAACGACCGCGCGTCCCTCGGAAAAGTCGGCCCGGTGGAGAGACTTCACATAGTTCACGGCCTGTTCCAGCAGCGGCGCGGAAAGTCCGGGATGCAGCAGCGTTTCTCCGGGGGCAAGGATGTTCGCCGCAAGCATTGCAAGATAAAGGCTTTTCGGTATGGCGGCGGAAAATTCCAGCCAGCATCCCGCCTGGTTCTCAAGTCCGTAAAGGGTTCCGGCATGACGGATCAGCATGTCGCCCGGGCCGACATTGAAGCGGCGCTTCAGGCAATCGCGGTAAACTCCTTCGCCTTTCAGAATCCATGTGACGGCGAAATAGGGATCGTATTTTTCCGCGTACTTCTGTTTCAGATAAGTCTGGTCGTAGAAACCGCCGGAAAGTTTTTCACCCGGCTTGTCGGCTGAAAGGAAAATGCAATTTGAATCGCGTGCGAGTCTGGCGGCATCCAGATCTTCGGGAGTCACGGTGAATCTTGCCGTTTTTTCCGCTGCGTTCATCTCAAGGACCTCACCTGTTTTGCAAAAAAATATAAGGCCGCCGTTTTGCGTTTGCAACCCTTGTTTTTCACTTTTCTGCAAATAAATCAATAATTTTACCATATAGATCAAATTTATGCTTCGGAACAGGATTGCGGAAACAGCAGGAACACAGTATAATTAATAAAGAAATCAATCAAAGCGGAAAGGAAACTCGATCATGGACTGTTCAGGAAAAATTGCTGTCGTGACAGGCGGAAGCGAAGGCTACGGCCGCGGAATCGCAAAAGAACTCAAGGCGCGCGGCGCAAAAGTCTGGATTACCGGACGCACTCTCGAAAAACTTGAAAAGACGGCCGGAGAACTCGGGGTGGAATATATCAAGGCCGACGCCGGCCGCGGCACGGACTGGGACAGCGTGTTTGCCGCAGCGGGAAGCGTCGACATCCTCGTGAACAACGCCGGAGCGGGCATAAAAATCGTCCCGCTGGCCGAATACACCGATGCCGACATTGACCGCTCTATTGCGACCAACCTCACCGGCGTTCTCTACGGATGCCGGCGCGCGGGAAAGATCATGGCGGAAAAACATTCCGGCATCATCATCAACATCTCAAGCATCTGCGCACATTACGGCTGGCCGGGATTTGTGGCCTATACGGCGGCCAAGGCAGGCGTCGACATGGCGAGCCGCTGTCTCTACACAGAACTTCGCCCGTTCAACGTCAAGGTGACGGTCGTCACCCCGAGCTGGGGCGCAACGCAATGGGACAAGGCCGCCGGGTGCGCCGACGAAAAGCCCGATCCCAAGCTTGAGGCAAGCAAGATGCAGCCGGACGAAATGGGAAAGCTCATCGCCTCGATCATCGAAACGCCGGACCACCTGGTGTATCCGGAAGTCATGATCCAGCCGACAGCCCAGGAAGTCATACCTTTCTGACCGGAAGGGAAACATGGATCTTATGGACTGGATCACAGCAAAGGCTCTGGCTGCGGCACTCGCCGGAGGCTTCTTCCTTGCCGGATTCGGAGCCGCCATCAGCATCATGAATGCCTGGAAGCGCGACACCTTCGCATATCTGTTCTGGAATGCGCTTTTCACGATTCCCCTGGCATTTTTCCTGCTCGGAAAGCCTTCGGCCCTGCTGAACGACCAGTTCCAGCGTCTGCCGGAACTGGTCTGGTGGGTTTCAGGCGGCGGAGTCGCAAGCATCGGCGGTTCGCTGTGCGTTCAGGCGGCCATGCGGAACGGCAGCGGCAACCTTGCATGGGCCATCCAGCAGGCCTCGCTCGTCATCCCGTTCATCGCGGGAGCGCTGTTCTTCTCGCAGCGGTGCGGAGCATTCCAGACCGCGGGAGTCCTTCTGATCGTGGCTGGAATCTTCTATCCCGTCCTGATGATGAAAGATTCAAAGAAGGGCAAAAGAGGATTCCTGCCGTTCGCACTCGGCGCCTTCGTGCTGATGGGCGGCTCCGAGATGATGCAGAACATCCCGAGCTACTGGAAGGACTGGCGCGACGTCGGGGAACTCAGGAGCGCGCTGGCCTATGCCGGCGGCGCCTTCGGGTCCGGAATGTCCGCACTGTTCCTGCGAAAAACGCTGCTTCCGCTCGGCCCGATCTGGAAGCCGGCGCTGCTGATGGCATTCTGGAACCTCGCCACGGTATCGCTGATGTTCCACTCGCTCGACTGGTGCGCCGAGGCCAAGATCGGCTCGATGGGATATCCGGTGATCGTAGGGTCAAGCATCGTGTTTTTCGCACTGTACAGCGTTTTCATTTCAAAGGAAAAGACCCCGCCCGCGGCATGGTGCGGGCTCGGCGGAATTCTGGCCGGCATCGCCGTGATCGCATTGTAGACGAAATTCCGGACGGCGGACACCGTCATCAATCAGGATAACAGGAGAAGAGATCATGAAAAAAGAAATGACGCAATGGAAAATGACGGCATCCTGCCGCCGCGGACGGCAGAGGCCTTCCGGCATCTGCGCAGAGGGAAGCAATTTTACTTTAATAGAACTGCTGGTCGTTATCGCGATCATCGCCATTCTGGCAGGCATGCTTCTTCCGGCGCTGAACAAGGCAAGGGAAATGGCAAAGTCCGCCACCTGCATCAACAACACCAAGCAGATCCTCCTGGCCTGCGCCATGTATGCCGGAGCAAACGACGACCGAGTCCCGAAACATTTCTGGACCTCCGCCACGGGCCAGACAATCACCTGGGGCATGACCCTGGTGCTGAACAAGACAGGCCTTTCAGGCAAAAACTTCGTGTGCCCTTCCAAGAACTGGAACGGTCTTGCAGCCGACAAATACTCGGCCGGAGGAGTCGCCTACATCTTTGAAAACGGCAAGGACACCAGCGGCTTCTACTATACATGCTACGGAATGAACTACCTGCTTTATCATGCCAACCCGCTCTACGGCATCGACGGCATCATCGGAAAAGTGCATTCCCCCGGAAAAACGATCTTCACCGCGGACACATATTACGGCAGCCTCAGAAAGCGCGGATACTTTCTGCTTGAACCTTATTACGGAACCACTTCCGGCTATCTCGACGCAAGACATTCCGGGGGACTCAACACAGGCTGTCTTGACGGACATGCGGCCAAACTCCTGCCCCGGACAGCCGCCGGAGACTGTTCCGCCTATACCGAAACCAGCAATCCATATGCGTTTTTCCAGAGCACGTGGAATACCGAATACTGGAACTACAAGAAATGACAACCTCAGGAATCAGGAAAGCACTTGAAATGACCGGACTCAAACACATATTCGGCACGGCCCTCCTCGCCTTTGCGGGAACGTTCTCCGCTTTCGGAGCCCAGACTCTCAGCGTGAAATTCAACGCTCCGGAAGAAATAACCGTCGGCGGGAAAGTCATTCCCGTCAGAGGCAGTTTCAAGGACGGATTCTTCGGGCTCGGATCTTCCGGAGTCTCTTTCCCTGCCGCCGCGCTCGGCCTCTGCGGCAACAGGGGAACGATCCTGTTCGATTTCAAGCTGGAGAAATTTGAAAAGGACCTGATGAAAAACCGTTACTGCGTGTCCCTGCGCACTTCAAGACAGACATCGCTCCTGTTCTGGATCCAGCCAGTGAAACCGATCTGCAGAGTCCATTTTTCCGACAAGGAAAAAAATTCCAGATTCGATTCAAAGGAACAGTTCGTGCCCGGCAGAGTCTGCCGCATCGGCATCTCATGGGACGGGAACGACATCAGAATCTACCATGACGGCATTCTCCGCGGCACGGTTCCGCAGCCCCTTCCGCTCGGCTCCGGCGTCACAAGACTGTGCATCGGCCGTTTCCGGGACGGATATCTCGACAACACGTCTCCGCTCCCCGACGACTGCCTCATCGCCAACCTGAAGGTCTGGGACTCCGCCCTGACCCCGGAAGAAATCATGAAGGAATGCGGTGTAAAAGTCGTTCCGGCGGCAGAACAGCACCCGCAGATCCTGAGCGTGCCGGCCGTCTCCGGCGAGCCTCCCGCGATTGACGGAACGCTCGCTGACCGCGCGTGGGACTCCTCCGCCGGAATGATCGGCCTCACCGACGGCAGCGCTCCGGGCGCCGGCTGGAACCAGCCTGAAAATTCATTCACGGCGCTCTATGACAGCCAGAACCTCTATCTCGGACTCCGCACAATCTTCCCCGGACGTGTCCCCATGCGGTACGGCGACAGACGCACCGACGGCAGAGAGCCTGAGGTCTGGGGCAGCGAATCCTTTGAAATCTACATCAGGGCGCACGGCGAAACCTATCGTTTCGGCGGGAATGCCGCGGGCGGCTTCACGGAATCCAAAGGACTTGACACGGCATGGAACGGAGAATGGAAATATGCCGCAACAACTAAAATGCGCATTGACGACACGCAGCTTTTCGAAGCCGAGGCCGCCATCCCCTGGAAAACGCTCGGCCTCGACGCTCCTCCCCGGGAGGGCCTTGAATTCAATTTCTGCCGTTCATGGCTCATTCCGGAAGTCGGCGCCGCGAGTTCGACCTCGCCGGACGGACTTTACGGAAAAGGCGCGTTTTTCCCGAAAATGCTTTTCATCCCCGACACGCCCTCCATGCGGCTGGAAAAGCGGGGAACCCCCGCGGACGGTCTCCTCGAACAGAAAGCCGTCTTCACCTCCGGACGCCCCGCATCGCTCACATATTCCGTCGAACTTCTGAACATGAACGGTTCGGCGGCCCCTGTCCCGGCCTACGCTTCATCCTTCAGGATCAAGGCAGGCGAAAAGCTTGAAAAGAACATTTCGATCCCCATCCGGCTCCCCGGCTATGACGCCCTGCTTTTCACCCTTTCCGACGGCAAAAGCGCACGGATGCGCCAGATCCTTCCGTTCAGGCTGAACAGCGATCTGTTCACCGTCAGGCCGAAATTCTACCAGGAACGCGTTGACCTGGAACTGAAACACGCAATGATCCTCGGCAGGCTGGGAAGTGCGGAATCCGTCATCGAGCTTGCGGCCCCGGACGGGAAAGTCATCGGGAGCATCGACGCAAAAAATGAACGGATCAGTTTCCCGTTCAGAAAATCGAATCCGGCCGGAGCTTACAGGTTCGTCCTGAAAAGAAAATCGGACGGAAAGGAAATATTCTCCCGCAAGCTCAATTATCCGGGATTCGGCGAATGGCAGAACATGACATTTGACAACCGGATCATCCCGCCGTACACGCCGCTGACGTCGAAAGGCGGCGGGAACCCTGAATTTTCCGTTCAGATGTGGGGACGTTGCTACAACTGGGAAAAAGGCCGTCTTTTCCCGACGCGGATCATGTCTCAGAAGCAGCAGCTGCTGAAAGGCCCCGTCGTGCTTGCAGCCGGCGGACGGGAAGTCGGCGGAACAGACCTCCGGATCGGAAACAAGGCTGCGCACAGGATCGAGCTTTCCACATCCGGGGAAAATGAATCTCTGCATGCCGATGCAGATTCTTGGATCGAATACGACGGAATCCAGTACAACAGAGTCGTCCTCCGGGCATCGGGCAAGACCGGCCCGGTTGCAGTCAGGATCCCCCTCGACCCGAAGCTTGTCCGCTACCTGCATACGTCCGACAGCCTGGCATGGGGGACGCGCCTCACCGAAAAAGTCAATGACGGGACCAGGACTTTCCGCTTTTTCCCGGTCGTATGGGTCGGGAACGAGGAACTCGGGCTCTCGTTTTTCGCGGAAGGCCATCATACCTGGAAGACGAAATCCGGCCAGGTTTTCAGCCTTGTGAAATCCGCGGAAAGCGCATCGCTGGAGGTCAGGATCGCCGACTCGCTCTCTCCGGGCGAAACGCTTGAATTCGAATTCGGGCTTCTTGCGAGCCCCGTGAAACCGTTCCCCGCGGACTACCCGCTCAACACGTTCCACTTTGCCGTCTGCGCGGGAATGAACAGGCCCGGAGCGCCGGTCTACACCATCAATTCGCAGTCGTGCGGCATTGACAAAGCGTGGGAGAAAAGCTGGAGCGAATGGATTCCGCCGGCCCTTGCGGCAGTGAAGAAATCGGGTGGAATCCTGGCACCGTATCAGATGGACGGCATGCTCTCGACGGAATATCCGGAAGCCACGGCCTTCCGGGACGACTGGAAAATCGTCCCCGATTTCACGCTCGACTATACCGCCGACGGGAAAAAAGAATACATCTCCTGGATGTGTCCGGCCTCCGATGCGAGCAAATTCTTTGTGTACAAATTCAAGGAGATGCTCAAGCGCTACAGGATCGGCGGCGTCTATCTTGATTACGGCATCGTCCCCGTCTGCGGCAACGCCGCCCACGGATGCACGGAACGGACTCCGCTCCTCGCCCAGCGGGAATTCATCCGCAGGCTGGCGCTCGCGCAGCTGGATGCCGGGATCGCGCAGCCCGTGATCATCCTCCACAACACGGACTCGGTCCAGCTGCCGGCCATGACGTTTGCCTCGCACCTCTTCAACGGAGAGAACATCCGCCAGCACAGCAGCACGCTCATGCACAACGGGAAGGACATCCTTGACACCTACACTCTGACGCCGTTCGCCTCGGAACTCAATTCGCTCCCGTTCGGACTCACGAACTCCGTATATCACGCACAGGACAGGCTTCTGCCCCAATTCGGAGGAACGGACGAAGACCAGGAACTTTACAAATTCCGCCTCACGAAAGCCGTCATGTGCGGCACGCTCGTCCACAACACCATGCCGGCCATGGCTCGGCTCCACTACGGCATCTTCGACAAGGTGATCCGGTATTACAGGGCATTCGGCGTGCCGGAATCAGAATTTTTCGGCTACTGGAAAGCTCCGGCGAAGGTCATCAGGGGCAAGGACATCTATGTCAGCGTCTACAAGAACAGGACCGGCACGGCGGCGCTCGCCGTCATTGCGCACATCGGCCGGGAACATGTCGATCAGGATGTGGAGATCGTGTTCAACAGCGCAATGCTCGGGATGAAGCCGTTCGGCAAAGGCGTGGAACTTCTCACCGCGGACGATCCGCAGTATTCCGAACTTTTCAGGCTGCGTGCCAAGGGCGGAATCCCCATTTCCCGCGCCGAACTCAAACTGGGGGATTTCGGAGTCAGGCTCAAGTCCGTTTCCAATGACAGGCTTGCAATGCGGCTGAATTATCACAGTTTCGCCCTGGTCGAGCTCAGGCCATGATCTGAACAAACAGGAAGTCACGGAAGGAATACCGCAAATATGAACCGCAGACAGATACGCACCCGGGTTGTCATCCTCGGAGCCGGAACGGCAGGAATGGGCGCAGCTTATGCGCTGATGGAAAACGATGTTGACTTTGCAATCGCGGAAAGAGAACCGTCCGTCGGAGGAACGGCCGTCAGGGCATGGGTCTGCCACTGGATCGAAGGGATCATGCCGCCATACCTCGAACGGATCTTCGACGGATTGAGCAAAACGGGCGGAGCCTCGGGGTCCCGCGAGGGAATGTGGCTTTCCTCAAGATTCCGCGATCCGGGCTCGCCGGCCGGAGGGATCATCTTCCGGCCCGATGCACTTGGAAAGCGTTACCTCGCCGATCTCGGGGCCTGTCCGAAAGCAAGACTCCTCCTGAACACGGAACTCGTTTCCGCCGAAACCTCGGGAAAGACCATCAGGTCTGTACTTCTGCGCGACAGGATCACGGGGGAAGAAACGGAAATCCGCGCCGACTTCTTCATCGATTCTTCCGGCGGAGAACTGGCCGACAGGGCCGGCGCCGGATTCTACACCGGCGAAGACCCGTGGGAACGTTTTCACGAACCGCTCATGCGCGGCAGAAAATCATCCCCCGGCATCATGAACGAACCGTCGCTCTGCTTCAGGACGGTTCCCGGCAGCCCGGAAATCGGGAAAGGCGTTCCCCCCGAATGGTTCCACTATAACGGCTACCGCACCGGCAGTCTCGTCAACCCGATGTCAGGATGCGGGCTCGCCGGCGCCGCGGCAATGGCCGCCGGTCCGGATGAAACATGGAAAATTCTGTCGTCGCGGAATCCCGTTTACTGGAGTTTTGCTCTTGCGGAATATCTCCGGAGAACCGGAACGGGAGAACCGACCTGGGGATTCAGCCGGAACGACCTCGGATTTGTGCCGTCAGGCGAAAATGCGCCGATGGCCGGAATCCGCGAAGGCAGGCGCATCCTCTGCCGGAAAATGCTGACGGAGCAGAATCTCGTGCGGCAGCTTGATTCCTCCGACCTGCAGGATTTCATTGCATCCGCAGGACACGACGTCGATTTCCACATCTACGGTTCCATCGATTTCGATTCCGTGCAGACATTCAATGCTGAAAAAAGACGTCCTTCCGGCATTCCCTATCTCTGTCTCGTCCCGACGGATCTTGACAATCTGTGGACTGCATGCCGCGCCTATGGTGCAAGCCACATCGCGCTGGCGGCCTGCCGCGTCAATGCCGACATGGCCCAGTTCGGATGGGCCGCCGGACACGCCGCGGCATTCTGCTGCAGAAGGAACCTTGCGCCCGCGGATGCCGATCCAGCAGAACTTCAGGAACTCACGGGATTCCGCCGCAATGCCGCCGAACAGTGCCGCCGGATGCGGAAAAGCTGAACATTCCGAGGTCCGGCAGCGTTCCGCATCCCCCCATGCCAGGCAATATCCCTGAAAAATTTCCGCTCCCCGCTTGCAAGAACCGCATTCCGATGTTATACTTTCATCAATATCAAAGGAATATTGACAAAAACGGGAGAATGTTCATGGACGACGCCGTCATCGAAACACGAAATCTCACGAAAGTCTATACCAAGTGGTTCGGCAAGGGCAACATGGCCCTGAAAAATCTTTCCATCCAGATTCCGAAAGGCTCCATCTTCGGATTTCTCGGCCCCAACGGAGCCGGAAAAACCACCACGATCAAGCTGCTCATGGACCTCATCAAGCCCACCGAAGGCGAAGCGTTCGTCCTCGGCAAGCCCTCCTACGACATCGAGGTCAAGAAGAAGATCGGGTTCCTTCCCGACTCCCCCTCCTTCAGCCAGCAGCTGACCGCCCTCGAATTCCTCAGCATGTGCGCAAAACTTCTCAAGGTGCCCTCGGACAAGCGCGCAGAACGCGTCCAGAAGGTCCTCCAGGACGTCAAGATGTCCGATCATGCCAAGGAAAAGCTCGGCTCGTTCTCGCGCGGAATGCTTCAGCGCATCGGCGTGGCCCAGGCGCTCCTCAACGAACCCGAACTGCTGATCCTCGACGAGCCGCTCCTCGGACTCGACCCCTTCGGCCGCCAGGAGTTCAAGCACATCATTCTGAACCAGCGCGACAAGGGCACCAGCGTGTTCTTCTCCAGCCATGTTCTGTCGGATGTGGAGGAAATCTGCGACCGGATCGCCATCCTCAAGCGCGGCGAACTGCTCTGTATGGGCAAGCTTGACGAACTGCTCGCCGCCTCCGGAATCAACGTGGTGATCGCCTCCGGACACGACCCGATCTTCCACAAGCTCATCGGCGACGCCACCGGTTCCGTGCGCAATCCCGACGGCGGCTGGACCCTTTCCTTCCCGCACGACAAGGGCGGCGGCTTCAAGGAGATGCTTGAAAAACTCAAGGCCGAAAATCCCGGCGCGCTCACACTTTCCTCCTCGCGCGAAAAACTGGAGGATTTCTTCTTCCGCAAAGTCAGCGACACCAAGCCCTGAGGCTTCCGTCCGCTGTTTTCAGAATAACGAAAGACTGCGCGCTCTCCCGCCCGCTTCATTCCGCGGAAGGCGCGCTTTCTGCAGCTCCACGAAAGGAATTTCAGTCCCCATGAAAGAACAGACCGTAAAACTCTTCTCCGAACATTTCGGGCATGCGCCCGCCGCATATTCCCGGGCGCCCGGACGCCTGGAAATCCTCGGGAACCACACCGACTACAATCAGGGCTTCGTGCTCAGCGCGGCCGTCGGCCAGGCAACCGAAATGGCCATCTCGCCGCGTCCGGGAAAACTCTGCCGTCTGGTCAACCCGCCCCTCGAAGGCGAATTTTTCATCGACCTTTCGCAGCTTGACAATCCGCGTCCGAAGGACTGGACCAACTACTTCAAGGGCGTGCTCGTCGAGCTCGAACGGCGGAAGATTCCGTTCGGCGCGTTCGACCTTCTCTTCACGAGCACTGTTCCGCTTTCCGCCGGAATGAGCTCCTCCGCTGCGCTCGAAATGGCCTTCTGCATGGCGCTTTCGAAGATTTACGACATCCGCCTGCCGCTTCCCGACTGGGCGCGCGTCGGCCAGTCCGTCGAAAACATCTATCTCGGACTCAAGACCGGACTCCTCGACCAGTTCAGTTCGCTCTACGGAAAAAAGGATTCACTGATCCTCTGCGACTTCCGGTCCGTGGAAGTACTCCGCACCGTGCCCATGCCCGCCGGATGGAAGATCCTCGTGGCCAACACCCTCGTTAAACACAACCTCGTCGAATCCGACTACAACAGACGCCGCGAGTCCTGCGAGAACGCCAATGCGAAAATCCGAACCCTCTTCCCGCAGGTCCGCACCCTGCGCGACGCCGACATGTCCATGCTCGAAAAGGCCAGATCCCTGATGAGCGACACCGACTTCCGCCGTGCCTCCCACATCATCGGCGAGGATGAACGCGTCATGAAGGCCGTGGACCTCCTTTCCCGCAACGACGTCGCCGGATTCGGAAAACTTCTCTTCCAGAGCCAGGAAAGCTCCGAAAAACTGTTCGAGAACAGTTGTCCCGAACTCGATTCCCTCGTCGCGATCGCGCGCCGCCTTCCCGAATGCGCCGGCGCCCGTCTGAGCGGCGGCGGATTCGGCGGAATCAGCATCCACCTCGTCCGCGAATCCGATGCGGAACCGTATGCGAAAAAGCTTTCCGAAGCCTATCATGCCGAAACCGGGAAAAAGATCGAAACAATCCTCTGCTCTGTCGGCAACGGCGCGGCCGCAGAAAAACTTTAAGGAGCCGACTCATGTCCGCACTCAGTCTCACCACCGAAAACACGCTTCTTGCCGTCATCGACATGCAGGAAAAATTCGCCCCCGCGATCCACAATTTTCAGGAAACGGCCTCACGCACGGCCGTGATGGCCGCCGCGGCCGCCGCCATGAAGATCCCTCTCGTTTTCACGGAACAGTATCCGAAGGGACTCGGCCCCACGATTCCCGAACTTGCAAAGTTCATGACGCCGGAGACGCCCCGGGTCGAGAAGGCTTGCTTCTCCTGCTTCGGCGAGGAGGCGTTCCGCAAACTGCCGACCCAGCTTCAGAAGACGACCCTGATCCTCTGCGGCGTCGAGTCGCATGTCTGCGTGCTCCAGACCGCGCTGGACGCCCTCGAACGCGGCTACGAGGTGTTTGTTCCGGGCGACGCCGTTTCCTCCCGCCATGAGCCGGATAAACTGGCGGCTCTGGCCTTCCTGACCTCAAGAGGTGTCAACGTGGTAAATACGGAATCAATCATTTTCATGCTGCTGAAGACTTCGGCGAGTCCCTTCTTCAAGGCCGTCCAGAAAATCGTGAAATAATCGGGAATGAGCATTTGACATTTCCGCCTGTTTCATTGACGCACTCGATGGAATGCTTCCGGCTGAGGCGCAGAACGCGCAGAAATTTCCAATGGGCTGCTCGCCCCTTGAACCCTCGGCAGGACTCAAAGAGCCCT
>CAZHPP010000058.1:0-12870 GCA_964534535.1 uncultured Victivallales bacterium
TGAACTGACCTGCGGAAAGCGTCAGAGTCTTTTGCGCAATATCCGCCGCCGCCGAAGTCTGACTGTCGGATTTGAGAGTATAATTGGCTGCGAACCCGCCGCCGGTTCCGTCGCCGAGCGTGATTCCCGTGATGTTCACGGTTTTGCCGGCGGCGGCGTTCCTGTCGGAGAACGCGCCGGTCACACCGGCGACGGTGAGCGTTTCCGTGCCGACCGTGCCGGTAATTGCCGCCGAAGCGCCGTTGAACGCCGCATCCGTTGTGCCGTCGTAGGTCTTGCTGTCCGCCGTGATGCCGGAAACGGTGACTTCCCTCCGGTTCACGGTCAGTTTTTCCGCGCCGGCGAATTGAAAGAGACTGGAAACGTCCTCGCCGCCGTGCATGACGGTGATTCCCGTGACGGTGTAGGTGTAATTCCCCGCATTGACGCGGCCGCCGGAATAATTCAGCACAGCGTTGTCGTAATGGAACGTATAACCGCTGTAATCCGCAGTATCGTAGGTCAGGGATCCGATGTCCAGGACCAGCGCCGTTCCGTCATAGGTCTTGGACGTATTGCCGGAGGTCGTGACCATGACGGTGAACGAATCCGTCACATGCAGTGTGCCGGGGGTGAAGGTGAAATCGTAATTGTCCGCACCGTCGAAAGTGTACCTGTCGAGCGTATAATCGCCTTCCCTGCTCATGTCGACGGGTTCCGATGCGCCGTCGACCTTGAAGGTGTCGTACAGCGTCCCGGAGCTTACCGTGTATCTGAACACAGTCGGGACTTCCGTTCCGACTTTCGCGTATCTGTCCGTGCCGGCGATGGCGACTTCCGCCCTGTTCATGGTCAGGGTGCGCGCCGTATCGGTCAGCGTGTAGTTGCCGTTCGCCGTGGAGACGGACGCAGTGTAATTCCCGGCGTTTCTGAAAACAGCGCCGTTTCCGAACGACACGGCAAGCGCAGCATCGTTTCCGTCAATATCAATGAATTTTGCGGAGATGGAACCGCCCTGGTCGGTTCCGTTGTAGGTATATTCGGCATCGCCCGTCCAGATCACGGCGGCCGCTTTGGGATTAACCTTGAACACCACCGGCTGATCCGAACCGCCGAACGAATACCCGTCCGGGGCTGTGACCGCAATGGTTTCGGTTCTGGAAACGACTGCGCCGTTTTCATATTTCACATCGTAAATCGTCATGTCCGCGGCGGCAAGCGTCATGGACGTATTCACGCCGCGCAGACTGTAGGACGCTGTGATTGTCGAATCGTTTTTGAGCGTCTGCCCGTAGGTGATGTCGCTTCCGGCAAACGTTGCGCCGCCGAGCCGGATGGTCAGTCCGGTGTTTCCGGAGCCGTCCACGGTGTTGGTGCCCGCCGTTCCGTTCCAGCTGTCGACGGCTGCCGCGGAAGCGAAAACCACGCTGCTGACGGTCGCGTAATCCGCCGTGAAGTTTCCGGAAAGGGTCAGTGTCCTGCCCGCTCCGTCGAGCGTGATGATGGCTCCCGCGCTTCCGGTCATGGAAACGGACGCCGCGGAGACCGCGCCTGTCAGAGTCTTGGTTCCGCTGCCGGAGAGGGTCAGCGCGCCATAGGTTCCGGCGAGAATCGTCTGATCCGCGCCCGCGTACTCCACGCCGCCGTAACTTGTGACGGAAGCAAAAGTCAGCGTTCCGGAGGTTTTCAGCGTGCCGTAGTTGGCGAACGCGGCGCAGTTGACGGCCAGGCCGCCGACCGTCAGAATCCTGTCCTGCGCGATCGCCAGGGTTCCCGCGCCGTCGATGACGCCGTCGCCGAGCGTGACGCCGTCGAAGGTCAGGGTGCTGCCGGCCGCGGCGGTGAAGAGTTTTCCGTCAGCGCCGGAAGTCGAGATGCTGAATCCGTCGCCGATGATGATATTTTTATTGACCGCGATTGCGGACTTCAGCGTCGGTGCGTCGTTCCCTGCACTGAATGTGATGCTGTCGCCCGCGGAAGCGTAGGATACGGCCTCCCGGAGCGAAATCACGCCGTCGTAGGCGTCAACGATGTCTTCCGTGGTGGTGACGACGGTGGATCCCTGTTCGGTAACCATGCTGTATGCTCCGATGCTGTATCCGAGCGTTTCATTCGCCAGCCGGCCGTGTCCGATCTGATCGACCTGAAGCTGTGCGGTGGTGAGCGTGGCGGTCTGGCCGATGTCCGTCCACGCGGGTGTTTCCAGCGTTTTGTTCCAGAATTGCAGATTGCCGTTAGCGCCGGCCTGCAGCTTTGTGCCGTTTGCCGCGGCGAGGCCGTTCGCCTTGATATGGAACGTGCCGTCGGCATTGAGCACCGCCTTGCCGTTCTTGACATCCGCGAACACGCCTGCCACGGTGACGCTGTCGCCGATTGTCGATCCGGTGGAAGCTGCGAGCTCCTTGCCGCCGACATTTCCGATCAGACAGTAATACGCACGGGTGTTGTCCGTGTCGTAATTAAACGTATAAAGATCTGCTCCAGTGGGCGCGGTGTTGCCGACAAGGATGTTGTTGACCAGATACGTCATGTTCTCGCTGTTAATTGCGCCGCCGGCTGTCCCGGAATTTCCGCTGAATGTGGAGTTGGCGACTGTAAAATAGTCCGAAATGTTTTTAATTGCGCCGCCATTGCCGGTTGCGGAATTTCCGCTGAATGTGGAATTGTCGACTGTAAAATTTACCGCTATGCTGTTAATTGCGCCGCCATCGCCGGTTGCGGAATTTCCGCTGAATGTGGAGTTGGCGACTGTAAACATGCTCATCCATGTGTCAATTGCGCCGCCGTTTCCGCCGGTTGCGGAATTTCCGCTGAATGTGGAATTGTTGACCGTCAGCGTGTTTGAAACGCTGACAATTGCACCGCCGTTGGTTGCGGAATTTCCTGTGAAAATGGAATTGTTGATTGTCAGCGCACGGTTGATGTTGATGATTGCGCCTCCGCTGGATTCTGTCGCCGAATTTCCGCTGAATGTGGAATTGTTGACCGTCAACGTACCTTTGCTGGCAATCGCGCCGCCGGAGGTTCCGGAATTTTCTGTAAAAATGGAATTGTTGACCGTCAGCGTAGCGTAGTTTTCGTTGTTAATCGCGCCGCCGTGCTCCGAAGAATGTCCATTCTTGAAGGTGAGATTCGAGAGTTCAACCGTGTTATCGGAATTGATAAGAAGGATCTGAACTCCGGAATGGGTTGTAATGGTCGTCCCGTTGTACTTATCTCCGCCGTCGAGAACGACGGAAACCGTGTCGGAGACTTTGCCGTCGATCACCAGCGGCGTCGCCGAGCTGGACGCACTTTGCATGATTGCGAGCGTCGAATTCAGCGTGATAGTGTGACTTGCCGCAGTAAAGACGGACGAATCGAACGTGATGTGTTTATCCGTGAACGCCGCATCACTTGCATATAGTATAGCCTCCCGCAGACTGATCAATCCGTCGTAGGGATTGAGCGTGTCCGCCGTCGTGGTGACGGTGAGCGATTTGCTTTCAGGTGTCAATGCGAACGCTCCGGCATTGTATACCAGATCCGTCGGCGTCCGGCCGACCCCGTTCTGCGATATCTGAAGCTGATCGGTGGTGAGCGCGGTCGCAAGGGTCGTGTTCAGATAAACGTTCGCCCAACTCCAAACGTTCCAATATTGCAGATTGCCGGAGCCGTCGTTTTGCACTTTTGCTCCGGAATTAGCCGCCGTACCGTCTCTTCTGATATGGAACGTGCCGTCCGCGTTGAGAATCGCCTTTCCGGTGTTTGCGTCGACTTCGTCAAACAACCGGGCGACGGTGATATTGACCTGGGCGCCGACAACCGACCCTTTCGCCTGACTGTATTCTCCCCCGAAAGCGGCGAGTCCGGTCAACGGGCTTATCCCGTCAAGGTTGTTGTTGTAGACATCGCCGAAGATGGAAAAATCGGCGTAAATCTGCGTCGGGTCGGTCACGCTGTCGCCGCCGGTCCAGACGTCCGCGCCGTATCTCGCTGCGCTGTTGCCGACGACAATGCTGTTCACGAAATAGGTGTAGCTGCTGAAGCTGTTGAAAACCGCTCCGCCGCAGCCGCCTTTGCCGGTGTCGGTGACGGCCGCGTTTCCGGTAAGCGTGGAATTGATGACCGTCAGAATGCCCTTGTAATTGTAAATCGCGCCGCCGTAACCGGTGTTGGCTCCGGTGAATTTCGCGGTGTTTCCGCTGAAGGTCGAGTTGTTGACCGTCAGGGTGCCGCCGTTGGATATCGCGCCGCCGTTCTCCGAATATCCATTCCTGAAGGTAAGGTTCGAGAGCGTGACCGTGTCGCCGGAGCTGACGGTCATGATCCGCACGCTGCTGTTGCCGTCGAGGACGACGCTGATCGTGCCGGAGACTTTCCCGTCAATCAGGAGCGGCGTTTCCGAAGCGAACGCATTTTCCGCGATCGTGAGCGCGCCAAGCGCCGCATTCAGCTTGATGGTGTGACTTGCCGCCGTAAAGACGGACGGATCGAACGTGACGGCATATTTGCCGTCCGCATCGGTCGTCCCGGCCTCCGCGTATGCAATCGCCTCCCTCAGGCTGGTATTTCCGTCATAGGGATTGATGTTGTCCGCCGCCGTGGTGACGATGAGCGACGGGACAACGATTTTCTTCTGCGCCTCGACGAAGTATGCGCCCGCCGCGTAAAAGCCGAGGGACGCCGCCTCGCCGCCTGTGCGGGCCTGTCCGACCTTATCCTGATTCAGGACGGTCAGTCCGGAGAGGTCAGTCTGAACCGAACCGTCCGACGCTTTTCTCCATACCGTCCAGTCCTTGAAATAATACTCTCCGTTTCCGATCGCGGCGAGAGTGCCGCCGTATGCGGCCGGGCCGTCCGCCCGGATGACCGGAACGCCCCGGTCGAGCTTGACGGAACCGTTTTCCATGACGAACACGTCGGAAAGTGTTTTCCCGGTCAGGACCGTGCTTCCGACGCTCGACGCGGACTGTGCCGCACTGGACGTCCCGTAAAGGGAATCATAAGAGTTGAAAATCTGCGTGCCGTATTTGAGGATGATATCGTCCGCCGCCGCGTCTTTCCCGGTGTTCCCGAAGATGACGGAGTTCACCAGCGTGACCGTGGTATTGGAGCTTGCGCTGCTGTTGACAACGCAGAAGATCGCGCCGCCGGAAACGGCGGCGGTGTTGCCGGTGAGCGTGGAATCGACGATCAGCACCGTTGCCGGAGCATAATTGGAGGCGCACCAGATTGCGCCGCCGGGCCCGGCCGCGGAGTTCCCGGTCAGAACCGAATTTTCCACCGTGACCGAGGCGGAAGTGTTGCCGTAACAGGTGATTCCGCCGCCATAGTTCAAGGCCGAGTTTCCGCTGAGGATCGAATTGCGCACCAGAATCGACGCGCTGCCGCCGACCATGCAGAAAATGCCGCTTCCGCCGTTGCCGCTGACAACGGAATCTTCGAGCGTCAGGGTCAAATCGCCGGTGCCCTGCAGAAAACCGCTGCTGATTCCGCTTCCCGTATGGCCGCTGATGACGGAATTTTTCACCGTGGCGGTCATTGCACCCTCCGCCGAGAAATAAACGGCGGAATTCGCCTGCGCGCCTTGAATCGTCACGCCGTCGAGTGTGAGAGCGGCTGCAGCCCCCTTCATATAGACTGCGGCGCCGTCATTCGCGCCGATATTGCCGCCCTGAACGGTCATGTTCCTGAGCGTAAGATTCCAGCTGTCCGTCGTATCGGAAGCCGAACCGAGCGTGAAGATGCGGAATGTCCCGGCGTTTCCGTTGCTGCCGGAAACGACCAGAGTCGTTCCGGTGTTGGCGGAGTTGTCGATGGCAACGGCTTTGCCGGACAGCGCCGCGCCGAACGCGAGTTCGGATGAAAGCGTGATCGTCGCCGCGTTGTCCGTAAAGATTGAGGAGTCGAAGGTGATGGTGTACTTGCCGTCAGCATCGGTCGTTCCGCCGGCCGCGTAGGCAATCGCCTCGCGGAGCGAAATCACGCAGTCGTAAGCGTCCACCACGTCGTCAGTTGTGGTGACGGTCAGTGATTTCTGTTCGGAGAACATGCAGGCTCCTGCGCAATATTTCCCGGCTGCGTCCTTGATCAGCCGCCCGTGTCCGAGCTGATCGACCTGCATCTGTGCGGTCGTGAGCGCGGCGGTCACATCGAAGTCCGTCCAAGCGGGAGTTTCCAGCGTCTTGTTCCAGAATTGCAGATTGCCGTTCGCACCGGTCTGCAGTTTCGTGCCGTTTGCGGCGGCGAGGCCGTCCGCCCTGATGTGGAACGTGCCGTCCGCATTGAGCACCGCCTTTCCGTTCGTAACATCCGCGAACACGGCGGCCACTGTGACGCTGCCGCCGATGGTCGATCCGGTTGACTTATCGGGTGCCGTCCCGGAGAAGTTTCCGATCAGACAGTAGTAATACGCATTGAATTGATTGGTATCATTGCGAATATCATAGCCGCGGTATGCGGTATTGCCGGCGAAGATGCTGTTGAGCAGATACGCCGGGCCGCTGTCGTTGTAAAATGCGCCGCCGCAGTCATAGGCGGAATTTCCGCTGAAGGTGGAATTTATGACCGTAAGAGTGTCTGAATTGGCTAACGCCCCGCCACCGCCGCCGGTCGAGGAATTTCCGCTGAAGGTGGAATTTGAGACCGTCATTTCACCGTTGTTGTTGATCGCGCCGCCGTTGCCGTAGGCGGAATTTCCGCTGAAGGTCGAGCGGTCGACTGTCATGGCGTTGTCGTTGTAAACCGCGCCGCCTCTGTCGGCGGAATTTCCGCTGAAGGCGGATTGGTCGACCGTCAGAATGCCCTCGTTGTAAATTGCTCCGCCGTTGCCGCGAGCGGAATTTCCGCTGAAGGAGGAGTGGCTGACCGTCAGAATGCCGTTGTTGTAAATTGCGCCGCCGTCGCCGGTGCTGGTATGTCCACCTTGGAATGTGAGATTCGAGAGTTCGACCGTATTGCCGGAGTCGATGGTCATGATCTGGACGCTGTTATTTCCGTCGAGGACGATGTTTCCTGCGTGGCCGGCTGCCGCATTCGCGCCGTCGATGGTCAGATTGTGACTGATTTCAAGCGTCGAGCCGAGGTCGATCTGCAAATCGTTGGAAGCGACCGAGAATGTGATGTGATAGGTGACGTCGCTCCCTCCTGCATTTGCGGTGTTGAGTGCTTCGCGGAGCGTTGTCACGCCGTCGTCCGCCGTCGTGTCAAGCGTGCTGTCCACGACGATGCCCTGATCCGTCGCAAGTCCGTGCGCGTAGCCGTCCACCGCGATTGCGCCGGTTTCGATTGTTCCGTGATTGTATTCGAGATCCCAGTCGCCGTGAAGCCCGGTCGCGTCGGTGGACGCTGCCGTGTCAGCGCCGCTGGCGTCCGCGATTCTGTCGACGAGCGCCTGTCCGTCGGAACTTTTCGCCGTGTCGCAGCCGTAAAGCAGGATGTCTCCATCGTCGGTCAGATGCTCCCCGATTTGCGCCCATTCGTCGGCGTTGAAGTTCTCATTGGTGATTTTTTCGCCGTTGACCGAAAGTTTGCCGTCCGCGCCGTGCGTGACAAGATGAATCGCGTCATACTTCACGTCGGCGTGTTCGTCGAGATACGCGTTGAGTTCGTCGAGGCCGTTTCCGTCCTCCAGGATCAGCACGTCCTGACTGGGTTTCAGTTCCGCAAGGATCGCCTCCCTGTCCGGAACAGTGCCGTTGATCACCACAAGTTCGCGGTCTGTCGAAACCGTATCCGGGGAATTGTTCACCAGCACGTCCACGATATTGTTGCCGCGGGACGCGTCGGGCACATCGGACGCGTCGGACACATCGGGCTGACCGGCTGCATCGGAAGCCGCTGGAATATCTGCCGCGGCATCCGCTCCGGTGTCCGGAAGATCGCCGTGGACGACGGCGTCGATTTGCGCGTTGACGTCGGCATTGTCGGCGGGATCCGTCCGGGCGGCGGCGGGATCGTCGGCCGCGTGATCGGCGGGATTGTCCGCCGGAGCGTTCTTCACATCGGCGCTTTTCTCGTCCTGCGCCTGCTTTTCTGTCTGATTGACGTTCGCATTCGGATCGTCGTGCGCGGCTTCGGCGGCCGCCACGACTTCCGCCGCGGCGGCCGCGTCAAACAGCACGCGGTCTTCCAGACGGAATGTGTTCAGATAACTGAATTTCATGCCTCACCTCACTTTTTCGCCGGTGCCGCGGATTCGGTCGGAGGAACCACAGGAGTCTTCAGCTGCCGTTCGGCCTGTCTGATTTTCGCCTGTTCCGCATCGAATTCCGCACGGTCTTCCTTCAGCTGCCGTTCGGCCTTGACTTTTGCGTCGGCAAGCTGTTTCTTGAGGTCTTCGAGCGTTGCGGAATGCAGGTCTTCGATTCCGAGCGTGTTCAGCACCCGGAAGTAGGCGACATAATAATTGCCGAGCGAGAGATATTTTTCAATTTCCGTTTCGGCGGTGGCGAGACGCATGTGCGCAAGTTCCAGCTGGGAAAGTTCACCGGAGATTTTCCCGCTGCCTTCGGCTTTTTTCAGATTTTTCGCATAGGCCGCGTTGACCTTTGTGTCGATGTCGAAGCGTTCCCTGACCGACTGCAGATTCGCGTGCGCGATCCGCACCTGCGCCATGACCGCGATCGCCTGCGCGTAGGTCCGCGCCTCCTCCGCGTCCACCTGACTGGAATAACTCTGATAGCGGGCGATCTGCTGCGGCAGTTTCAGCAGATTGTACGCCGCCCGGATTCCGATTTCCCACCAGCCGGAATGGTACAGGAAACTGTTGCTGGAATTGGTGAAGTCCACGAACATCCGGGCATTCGGGAACATCGTCACGATGGTCTTGCGGCATTCCAGGACGTTGATGTGCTTCTGCATGTCGATCTGGAAGAGTTCCGGACGCTTCATCAGCGCGATCTGCTCCATCAGCGTCATTTCCGGGAAGGAGAAATCGGGAACCCTGTCGAGAATGGAATCGTCCACCCGGATCTTCGTATTCGGATAAAGTCCGAGGAGCGACCGCAGTTCCACGCAGGAATTGTCATAGCTGCGGATGTAGTTCGTCAGACGCTTTTCCATGTCGATGAACTGCCGCACCTCGTCGAACGCGCGGAACGGCGTGATCTGGCCGGATTCTCCCATCTTTTCAATCAGTTCATAGCGGTTGCGGCAGTCCTCCAGCAGTTTCGTCGTGACGCTGATCGCCCGCTGCGCCGCCGCCACCTGAAAGTACACGCGCACCGTGTCCAGCACCAGATTCTGTTCCGCGCGGCGCGTGATCTGCTGGCGCAGCAGGATCCGGTCGTTCGCCTGACAGGTGTTGAAGAACGCCAGACCGAAGTCCACCGCGCTCAGGGCCAGATCCACGTTCAGATAGTTGATGTTGCGGTCCTGGCTCTGCGAATAAGAATACGTTCCGGAACCCTGCTGACCGTTGATCTGCTGGCTGCTCGATGCCGGCGTGTTGTTCCGTCCGGTGAGGTTGTTGGAGACGTTCAGTTCCGGGAGCATTCCGAGCATTTCGGAAGTCCGCATCTCCTTGGCGACCTGCGTTTCGATTCCGAACACTTTCAGGTCAAGGTTGTTCCGGACGGCCAGACTGACGCAGTCCCTGAGCGTCAGCACTTTCGAATCGTCGATATTGCTCCATTGCGCCCTCTCGAAATGGCGGACGGCGTAATTTACCCGGTCAGACTGGTACTCGTCGAACGACTTGCATCCGGCGAGAAATACAAGTCCCGCTGTTCCGGCGGCGGCGAATGATCTGATCATGTTCATTTTAAAAATCCTTAATTGGAATGATTGTTGCAGGCTCTGTTCGGCGTGATGACTGATTTTAATCCACCCATGGGCTGCTCGCCCCTTGAACCCCCGGCAGGACTCAAAGAGCCCTGCACCCTGCGCAAAAAATTCATTTTTTTGCGCTCGTTTCCCTGGGAAACACAGTCAGCATTGCGTACACAGCCTTGTTGTATTTTCAAAAAGCAGAGAACGGCTTCGTTAAACGATCGGCCGCTTTGCGGGGATGAGGTGAACGCACAAAAAAACCGCGCAGATCCGGGAACGGATCGCGCGGTCAATCGATCTCCGGGGAAAACAAAATGCGGGAAACGTTTCGCAACTTCTGCCGTTTGCATCTCAGGTTTGTTTTGCTTCAAAACAAAAACCGGAGAGCAAAGGCCCATGCCGTCATTCCTTTATGATTTTACGACGCAGAACGTCCCTGACGGATGTCAGACGAAAAGCTGTTCCGTTCAGATTCATCTTGCGGTTTGTTTCCTGAGTTGAGGCTGCTGAATTCATGTTTATAAAATAACGCCGTTTCCTGAAAAAAGCAAACGGGAAAATTATTTTTTCAGACTGAAGATGCGGAATTCGCGGGACGCGGCCTCGAATTCGTCCTCCGTCAGCCATGGGATTTTCTCCGAACCGCCGCGCTTTTTCCCGGGATTGCGGGCAAACTCCACTGCTTTTTTCGCCGCCATCGCTCCGATTTGACGCAGGCTGTAGAACTTGACGGAGCTTGACGCATACAGTTCCGAAAGCGTGTCTTTCCGCCCCAGTGCCCTGAGCGTCGGAGCAAAGAGATTCTGAAACGTCGAAGCAAATTCCAGGAACCCCAGCCCGCCCACGTGCAGACGGCGGATGTCCGCATAACGCGCGATCCATTCCAGATGCGTGTACAGCATGAAGCCGTGTTCCGACCAGACCGCATCGGCGTTCCTGAACGCGGCCATGACCTTTTCATCGGAATCCGCGAAAATGCAGATGTCGCGGATATTCTTTTCCGGAACGCCTCCGGCCAGCAGCGTCCCGCGGTATCTTGCCGCAGCGCTCCGGTCCGAGGCCCAGGCATAGTCGAACCGCAGGATGACGAAATTCCGGCATCCGAGCGCCAGATGCCGCCGCGCGGTTTCAACGGCGGCCTCGTCGTCGCGGAAACGGAACGTGTATGCGCAGTCCTGCGCCGGTTCGTCGCCGATATGAATCAGCGGACGGGCCGTCGATACGCTGTCCGCACGGGAATTGATTCTTTTGGAGCGGCGGTGTTTCGCATCCCGTCCGGTCGGCCAATAGATCAGGGCATCGACCGGTTCCCCGGCCATCTGGCGCAGAACGGTGTTTTCTTTCCGGGGCGAATATCCGCTGGAATCCAACAGCAGTTCGACTCCTTCGGAAAGGCAGTATTTGCGTGCGCCCTCCCACAGAAAACCGCCCAGGAACGAAACAGCGGAACCGCTGACCAGTCCGATCCGTATTTTCTTTTTTTTCCTTCCGGACGTCCGTTCCGCGGGAAGGCTGAATCCGTATTCTTTTGCTTTCGCCTGAATATGCGCGCTCTTTTGCGGCGATATCCGGTATTCGGGATGGGGATTCAGCGCCTTTGAGACTGTTCCGGGAGGCACGCCGATCGCCCGGGCGAATTCCCGCATGCTCATTTTATTTTTCATGTTCATGTCCGTTTCTTCTTCGTTTTGAACTTGGCAGTATCCGTTGAGAAAACAAAGGCGTCAACAAATCGCCGCAGGGTATTTTCAATGCGGTAATATATATCCGGATTATGTAAAAACAATCAGCGGGAGTTCAATGTTTCCGCCCGGTCTGGAGCTCACGGCGCTTCGGCCCATGTCGAAGCAGGGCAGAAAATGCAGGAAGCCGCCCGGCCGCGGCAGATTCAACGCATGGATTCTTGAGATTGCGTTTTCCCGATTCTGCACGGGGAAAGTGCAGTTTTATCCATTAAAACGAATCGGAAAGTCCATTGCTTTTCGCCGTCAGACATTTATTTTATCATATCGCCAAAAGAATCCTTCAAAGAAAGTCTGGCAACAATGAATATGATTCCTGAAGCAAACGGATTATATGTCATGAAACAGCTGCATGCGGATCCGGCAAGGTGTTCCGCCTGCATCAAAGGATGGGAGGATTCCTTTGCCAATATGCCGGAAACAATCCCGTTCCTTGAACCGGGTTTCATACGCAGGGAAAGCGAATGGCTGAAGCTGGACCCACAGACCGCTGATTCTCTGTCCCGCGCAGCTGAGGTCATGCGCAGTGTGCCGGCGCTGAAAGCTTATCTCTGGCATATTTATTACCGTCTGGTTTCATTGTCGTTTTCATACGGATGCGAGCCTGCCGGATTCTGGGAATACATTCTGCCGGAATACCATCTGAAGGAAAATGCTTCGCTGATTTTCCTGGCGGCCGCGCTCGGAGCCGTTGCGAAAGCCAGGGAGAAATACAGAGCCGAAGGCACTCCGGAAGACATCGTGCGGGACACTCTTGCAACGGTGCTGTCGGAATCAGCAAAAAGTTTCAGATTCAATACCGGGAAGCCGGGAATTTCACTGGCGGCATACGGCTGGCTCAGACTTTATACGTCCGGTCGGCTTTTCCAGCTCGGACGCTTCAATTTCAAGCTGACTGAGACCGATCCGTTCGGAATCGTGCTGAAACACCGCGTTACACGGCGCAAATTGATGCTGGCCCAGCCCGGACTTGAAATAAATTCGCACGGATTCTGTCTGCAGAAAGACGATCCGTCCGGGGAAAATCCGTTTACGACGTCGCTCGAAATAGAAAATGACGGATTCAGGGGATATCCCGTCGACCCCCGCGGCTTTGTCCTGCCGGAACAGCATTTCTATTCCAAAGATGAATGGGAACTCATCCTTGAACCCGGCGACGTCATGATCGACATGCACATTCCTTCCGGCGGCGGCATGACTCCTGAACACTGCCGGGAATCGTTCAAGAAAGCCCTTGAATTCTTTTCCATGCGGTACCCGGGAAAGTTCAAACCTGTCATCATCTGCCATTCATGGATCTTCAATACACAGTTTGAAGAGCGTCTTCCGGACTCCAATCTGGCAAAACTGATGCGTGAATGCCTTCTTTTCCCTCATAAGTCCTCAGGTCAGGACG
>CAZHPP010000059.1:0-12840 GCA_964534535.1 uncultured Victivallales bacterium
GAAAGCGGCGCTTTGACCACCGTTTGGGGCTTGATATAGTACGGATTGAAATCCGTTGCCTTGGCCGGTTTCGATTTCTTGGGATCCCGCACAAGATTGACTACAAGCGCCATCAGCGCAGAGGTCTGCTCCCATTCGAACCGCCCCCGCGCTTCCGCGAGGGCGGCGAGTTCCCGCAGGGTCAGCGGGTCGGGATCGACTCCGGCGATTCCCGCGAGGTCGAGGACGAGTTCGTCAACTGTTCGAGCGCGGCGTCGATTTTGCCGTCCAGCTCCGGATCGGCCAGAAGCTCCGTCAACGCCTGTTTGCTTTTGATTTCGAAGCGCCGTGTCGCATCCAGAATTTTCCGAAACACCTGGCGCTTCGCCTCGGGGAAAAAATCAATCACCTCGTCAAGAAGAGCAACGGTCGCAAGTTCAATCGCGTCCCCGGCCATACTGCGTCCGAATTCTTCATCGGACACGTTCTTCGTGTCGGCCTCCGGCTTGCAGACGGCGTAAAGCACATCCACCAGCAGAACAGGATCGGCGGCAAGACGCTCCAGCAGATCGACCTGGGGATTTTTGCCGGGTTCAAGCGTGATGATGTTCGCAAGATCCACACCGCACAGAGCACGGACGCGCTTGATTGTACCAACTGTCACAGAAATCGTCCACGAGCGCCCGGTGTTGTCAGAAAATGTTTTCATGAGAGTCTTATTCCTTGAAATGATAAAAAAATAATGACCGGCTCCGGCTGCAGTGCCGGAGCCTTTGCGGAACGCAACCGGTTATTCGCCGCCGGTTCCACCCACCCAGGTCGGGGCGCGGGTCGAGGCGGTGGGTTTCGCGGTAACGCTGACGGTGAGCGCCTCTTCAAGAGGCTGTTCGACCGTGAACGCGGTGATCGACCAGTCCGCGTCAAGACCGCCGCCCGAACCGTCCGTAACGAACAGCGAAAGCGGGGTATTGTTGAAATACGCCTGCTGGAACGCCTGAAAGTCTGCGTCTGCGGTGTCATACAGAATGCCGAATTCCAGCGACGCCTCCTTCAAGGTGGCCACGGAGGCTTTCCATCCTTTGGTGGCGCGAGTCGTCACATCGGCTTCGCCCGATTCCAGATTGAGTGTGAGGTCCTTCACGTTTTTGACCTCGGTCGCGCCGGTCGTCCCGGCCGCTCCGCGCAGAAGTTTGGCATCCAAGCCAAGAACAATTGACATGAGATATTTCTCCAGTTTAAGGTTTGACAGATTTTTCCCACAAGGCGGGGAGATGTCCCGCCGTCCGTTCGAGCGTCGGTCCCATCAGCGGACGCTTCGGATAACGGCGCTTCCGGTATTTTCCACCGAATTCATGTGCTGTCATCGCGGTTCCGATCATGTTTTCGGCCGGACCGATCACCGCGCTTTGGGTGCGTTTTTCCACTCCGAAAAGAATGGATGCCTTCAGCAGACCGCGCCTTGAATGCGGAGGAGAGCCGGGAGCCGACGCCTTTGCGGCTGTGGAAACACGATTTTGCGCCGCTTTCCGGATGTAGGCTCCGGCGCGCCGCAGCGCGGTGTTGTTCCCGCTTTGAACGGCAACAAGAATCCGACGCCGGTCGAATTCAATCCGACATTTCATCGGATCTGTTTGAAAGAGAGTTCGATCACACTGGTGAACTGGCCGCGTTCCCGGAGATGCTCCGGCGAATAGATGGGATTATAGGCGACGCATACACACATCGCCCCAGCCAGCTTCAGGTTGAGAAATTCAAGCCCGAGTCCTTCCACCAGTTTGAGAAGTTCAGGCAGTTCGTCCTCGCAGCCCCGCTTCAGGAAGCCGATCTGGACTTTCAGAATTTCTTCGTGCGAGGAGCGCGACAGCGTTTTGTACTCCTCGGCCAGCGGCACTACGACGACACGCATTTTTTCCAGTTCTCGGAGTTCAAATTCAGGAAAAAACAGAACTTCCGCGCGGTATTCCGCCAGCTTTTCGGCCACCGCTTCCGCGATTTTCAGAACTTCACTCATATGTTACCTCCGCATGAATTCCGAAACGATGCTCCCGATGGCGGCAAGCAGCGCCAGCAGGGCCGCGCCGACAGCCGAAAGCATTGTCTTCTGGAGATCCGCGGCTGGCTTGCACGGCGGATGATGATGTTCGCCGTCACGGAAATGCATCGTCAGCATCCCCCTCAGTTCCGCGATGTCGAGTCGAGCCTGATTAAGCTGTTCCCAGACATCGCGGAGATTCGGAACTTCGTCATTCGCCATGAATCGCCCCCGTGTCTTTTGTGTGAATCCGCCGTGTTTTTTGAGATGCCCCCGACCATCTCCACACCGGTTCGCCGTTGGGTGCGAGCACCTCGTACCGGCGGCCGTTGTAAAGAATTTTTTCTCCGCGTTCGGGATCATTTGGCAGATCGGACGCCGCGATCAGAAAATCGCGGCTTTCCGTCCGAATCGTCACGCCGTATTCGTTTTCAGCCCGGAACAGCGTCCGCCCCAGAGTCGCCTCGAGCGAAAAGACTTCTCCATCCTTTCTCACAAAGACGATGGGAACGGAAAGATGCTCCCTCCGCTGGGAGTCCAGCCATTCCGAAGCTTGTTCAAGCATCCCCAATCGGATTACTCTCTGGCGATGATCCCCACGGCGCGGAGAGCTGCGAGAATCGTGTTGGTCTTGATCGCAAGCGAAGCAATGGCGTTGTTGCATCCGCAGTCGCAGGTCAGCTGGGCAATGGTGTCGGACGGAGTGCCGCCGGAATTGTCCGTGATATTGGTAATTGCGTCTCCGGCGGCGAACGCGGCTGCGAGACTGTACGGCGCGTTGAGCAAAACACGCACCGTTTCGTCTCCGGCTCCAGCGGCGGCGATGGCTTTGCCGAGATAATGATTGGAGCCTGAAACAAGGGTGGCTTTCTTCGCGCCGAAATCCCAGTAAACGGTCGATCCGGACGGAACGGCCCCGTCCGCCTTCACAATGTCGAATACGCCGACAACCGCAAGACTGCCGAGCGTTCCGGCTTCAATGTCGAGTCTGGCGATGCCGACCAGGTCGGCGATCACAACAACATCGCCGGCGGCGACGGCTTCGGACGGGCGGTAATCAATGGAATCGCCCTTCTGCACATAACGAGCAAGCATTTATAGTTCTCCTTGAATTTTGTGTTTGAAAGCGCCGGACGCATTTTTCAGCGCCCGGCGTGCGGTTTCATCAGTTGGCCGCGCCGATGGCTTTGACCATTCCGCGATGATCCTGCTCTCTGACGCCGAGATCAAAATACACACGGAACCAGAGTCCCAGCGTATTGAAATCGGTTTCTCCGCGTTCGACCGTCGGAGTGCGCTTCCCCTTCAGGTAGCCGATCTCCCAGGTATCGACGGTGCGGGGATCGCCGAACAGGTACCAGCCGGTCTGGGACGCACCCTCATAGGCGGAATTGCCGAGATACGGCGAACTGACAACCTGCAGATTTTCATCCGCAAGCACATTCAGCGCAGGACGGACGGTGTTTTCAGCGCCGCCCGCCATAATGAGCGTCGCGCCCTGCGTGAGCTCAATGGCGAGATGCTTGAGCGCGGTCGGCACGAGCAAATAGCGCGGTTCGACGCTGATCGGCTGGCCGTCCGCATCGACCTGATCAAGGAAGAGCTGAATGGCCTTTTTGAGACTGTCGGCGGAAAGCGCAGAAGACGCTCCGGTGAGCAGGTTCTTGTGCCCGGCGTGGAACAGCGCTTTCCCGTCCGTCTGCGTCGGATTCTGCAGAAGTCGCGAGAAGAAAAGCTGATCAATGAGGCGCGCCGCGCGGTTGCCCATCGCGGTCGGGACTTTCATGAAAGCTCCCAGATCGTCATTGATGATCATTTTGCGAGTGAGGCAGAACTTTTTGCCGTAGGTGTCAAGCTGGTTTTTCGCGCTTTCCTCGACAAGGCCGCCGTCCTTGATCTCGCCGTCGGCCGCAATCGGCAGAAGATCGCCCACATCGGTCAGACGGAATCTGTCATTTTCCTTGAAGTCGTTCAGATCTCCGGTCGAACACAGTTTGGTGGCGATCACCGGCTGGGCCTCGTAGCTCTGAAGCAGTTTCTTGTTCGCCACGTTGCTCAGAATGCCCGGCAGACTGACGCTGGAAAACGCAGCGCGGATGGTTTCGTTGTCGAAGCCGCGGGAATAGGGAATTCCGTCCAGTTTCATGCACTCGATCAGCAGCTGGCGGAGCGGCATGTCCATATCGGCCATTCCCGCCTCGACCGCCTTCGCGCCGTAGCTCTTTTCCAGCATCTCGGCGCTCACGCCGACGCGGAGGCACATTGCCGCTTCGATGTTCTTGCGGAGTTCTCCGCATTCGGGAGCCGCATGGACAATCACGGCCGCACTGGCCGACGGACGTTCGGCGCGGATTGTTTCCAGCACTTTTTTCGTGACGGCTTCTGGCGTCCATCCGCCGCTCACGGCCTGTTTTTCGATTTCGGGATAGTCACCGGCGCAGATCGTCTGGATCGCGCCGACGCGCTCGCGCTCGGCCTTAACGGCCTCGGCGGCGGCTTCGCGGGCGGCGGTTCCGGCCTCAACGGCGCTCGCCTGAATCTCGGGCGGAACGGCCTCGGCTTTCGTCTTTTTGTCGGGATCGCAGTTCGCGGCCTCGGCGGTTTTGCCGTCATCCTCCGGCTTTTTCTTTTTCGGATTGTCGCCGGGCTTCTTGTCGTCCGGTTTCTTTTCGGGCTCGGCGGGAGGGGTCTCCTGTTTGTTGACAGGTGCGGTCGCGGCGGTCACGGTTTTGGTTTCGGGTTCGTTGGACATACGGTCTCCTTCAATGGTTTTGGAAAGGTTGAATTTTGCGGTTACTTTCATCGTCGTATGGGCGTCGGCTCCCACAGCGACAACGGATACTTCTCTCAAAACGGATTTCCTGATGTGGTAAAACGGCCCGTCAAAAGATTGGCCGTTCACCTCGCGGACGGACTTCACCAGCTCGCACTCCCTTACATCGGCTCCGATGGAGAGTTGCCAGTCGGCTCCGGCCTTGCTTTGGGCAATAATGTCCTGTGCGTCTTTGCTGTCCGACACGATCTCGCCGGTGATCTCCAGCACGTTGTTTTTGACACTGGCGCTGATCATGCCGACCCGGCTGTCGGTCTTGTTCTCGTGATTGGTGAGAAGCGGCACAATGTCGGGAATTTCCATCCCCGACAAATCCACCACGACCGGATGCTTCCAGCCGGGAAGATTCATTTTACCGCCGGAATACGCAAGGCCGGTCACTTTCGGCTTCGCTCCTCCGGAGGCTTCAATCAGAGTGAATTCACTCATTCATTTCTTCCTTCAGTTCTGAACCGTCGTCCGGTTCGGGTTGAATGTTCTTTTCTTCTCCGGCAATCGGGATTTTCAATTCCCGCATCAGCCGAAACTCCTTCGCTCTCTGGCGCAGAACCGACATATAGTCGCGGCCGTCCTTGGCACACTCGGCGGCGAGAGTCGTGGTATTGTTCGCCAGACGTTTTTCCTGCGCCGCCGCCTCTTTCGACGGATCGACGTGAGGGAAACCATCCCAGAACCATGTGTGTCTCCCCGCCGGAGCCGCCAGCATGTTCGCCAGGGAGTATTCGCGGAACCACACATCGAAGATCCGGTTCAGCACCTCCGTTTCCCAGAACGAACGATCGACCAGAATCGACTTGTGGTAAATCTGGTTGTCCAGCCGTCCCGACGCATAATTGTGCCCCGAAAAATCTCCGGCGAGCGTCCCGTAGGTCGTCACCGCGCAGCGGGCTATTTCGCTCAGAATGATCTTGACAAATTCCGCATGGTTCGCCGCAGGCTGTTTGGGATCAAGCTGTCCCATTTTCCAGCCCGCCGGAACGGTCAGCATCATGTTGCGCTCCAGCGGGATCGTGTCCATCGGCTCCACCTCGTCGGATTCCCCGTTGGCCGGAGCGTCCGTGTAGAGGATCGCCGCAAAGTCCGCGGCGGCCTCGGCGGCCGAAAGCACAGCGAGGTTGTACCGGCGCAACTGTGCGAACAGCGGCAGCGCCGCCGTCAGTTCGGGGATGCCCCTATGCAGTCCCGGTCTGTCCTGCCGGAAGATGTGGAGCATATACTCCGCCGGAACATGAATCGCCTCGTCGCCTGGCATGTAATGCACATCGCCCGGATGGTACTTCAGCACACGATAGTCGGTCGGGTTGCCCCAGACATCGAACGAAATGCCGTCGACGGATGTGTCGTCGTCCAGCCATCTGAGATCGCCGGACACCCTATCGGCCTCAATCAGCATCAGATCCAGCTTCACCGGATTCCGGATTTTGGGATTGGTCGCAAGCACCGCGAACGCCTCGCCGTCCTGACACCGACTCATCCGCATGGTGCGGAGTTTCGCCGAAAGTCTGACGGCATCCGCCCAGCACATGAACTCGCTTTCCACTTCGTCGTTGAACTCTTCATCGCCGGAGAGCATTTGGAGCCTGGGACCGGTTCCAATCGTGTCATTGGCAAGCATCTGAACCAGACCTTTGGCATAACTGTTGTTGGCAACCTCGTAGCGCGACCGCATCCGAAGCGTCCGGCGGACTTCCGGAGCCGCCTCCATGTCCGCCGAGAGATGGTCGGCCGCCGCCCAATGCCGCGCGTTGTCCTTCGACGTCTGAGCGGCGTCAAAACGGGCCTGTACAATCCTTTGCGGAGGAGTCCGCGTCCGGAACAGAGTTTTCAATTTGTTGAACATAAAAAATACCTCACGCCCCCGAATGGCTTAATTTGGTAATCTTCAGGCCGGAATTCCGGGATTTCATGGCCTTTTTCGACGCGAGGTATTTATCGGCTTCGATCTGATCCGGCAGGGAATGCTGTTCGACCTTCTGCCCGTCCACCTCGGCGGACTTTGGACCTGCGGCATTTTGCCTGATTGCAGCTTCCATTGTTTTATCGTCCGGCATAAATTTCCTTTATTAAAATTAGAGTAACTTGCAAAATTCCGATCCCATCCGAAATTAGAGCCGGACGGCTCTAATTTTCACACTCCGGGGCACATTCATATTTGCCGCGATGGGCTTCGCATTCGCCGATAATGAATTCGGAGTAATGGTCGCATTTGTGCGTGATCGCACACCCAATCGCTGCAAAAGACTTCCGCATTTTGCGGATTTTCTTTTTCAATCGCCGATAATCGGAAAGAAGCTCCTCATACTGGCGGGCGCATTCGAGACATTCCGGTTCGACTTCACTCATTGCTATTCTCCGTGTTTGTATTATCCGAAGCCTCACATGAGGCTTCGGCGTTTACATTCCTTCTCAACCGCCTGAATTCGTTCTCCAATCCACATCATGCAGTTGCGCTCTATGTACTCTATTCGTGACTCTAATATAGATTTCCCACGATTCGCTGGAAACTTTCCCTTTCGCACTGATTGCTTCCAAGCCGTATATTCAGGTTGCAAAGGAAAATCCTCAGAGATTTTTCATTTTTTCTCTGTTTTTTTGCAAAAAAAAACGCGAAAACGGATTTTTTTCTGGTTTCGCGCGAAAAAAAATGGTTGCCGACGATGTCAGTCGGTATGCGCTTTGATGACGTCTTCCGCAGCCTTTCGAACCGCTTCCTTCAGGGATTGCGGTTCGACAACAATGAGTTTCCCTTTTTGTGACAATATCCGCTGAATAATGATTTCCATGGGGGCAACTGGAATTTTCACCAATTTGAACACATCATTCCCGGTGTCCCAGATAATTTTCTGCTTTTCGTGAAACGGCATGGAAAAAATCGTGTCGTGGATATCCTTGTGAAAACGCAAAACGACATTTTTAACCGGGGTCAGCGTAAAATTAATATTGCCGTATATGGCCGGATCGGGAGTGAATTTCTCCGGCAGGATCTTGACATTTTGAATACGATGGATCATGAAACTGCGCACTTCTTTGACATCGCGCGCGAGCGCGTAAATATACCAGTTGTTGTTGCTGAAAAAAAGAGCATGAGGTTCGACTTGACGCCGAGAAGATTTCCCATGATAATCCCGATACTCGATTTCAATCGTCTGATGATCGCGCCACGCACGGTACACGCTGTCAAAGACATGGGCGTTGACTTCGCCCGTTTGCGCTGAAAACAATTTCATCTGCGATACGAAGGAACATTTCAGCAAATCCGGATTTGCCACGTTCAACAGATAATCAACAGCATCGGTGATTTCGCTTTTGAGCGGTTCCGGAAAAATATCCTCCGAAATCCGCCGCCCCATCAGCATTGCCATCATCTGGGTTTCGCTCAGGTAGGCCGGATATGCAAAATCCCAATGTGGATTGGTCAGATAGTAGCCGTGACGGCTCCGGTCATATTCCCATGGACAATGGAACTCATCCTTCAGTATTTTTAAATCCTTCCATATGGTTTTACGGTCACAGGTCAGAATCAGCGTTTCTTTTGTATCATAGGTGGCCTGCTCGAAATCATGTTTGATCGTTGTAAAATTAGGGTATCTCCCTTTTCTCATCATGTCAACGATCCGGATCATTCTTTTCAATCGAAATTGACTGACTTGCATTACTCCGCCTCAAACTTTTTTTAATTTTTTTTAGTATGGGGATTAATATTCCCCATGCCCAATGGTAATGTATCCCCATTGAAACATTAAATCAAGAGAATAAAAGTCATCAAAACAACAGAAGGAGGCAGGCATGAGACCATACAATCCGATGACCGTTCTCAAAATGTCAGCTCGTTCTTTGCTGGCTCAATTTTTCGCCGAACAGAAATGCGATCTAGAAATTGATGTTGGAACCGCGAAGTTTTATGAGTTGCGCGATGCATTCAACTGTCTGCCGGGAGCAAAACTTCTCTCGGCGGAACGAATTATGCGTGATGTGTTTTTCTTTGCTTCAGATGAAGATACTCTTACTCAGGCCATTGAAGCGGTTGAAGTCCTGGGATATAAGTTTTCCGAAGACTTCATTAATTTGAAAAATCGTTACGACAAGGCGCTTTACATCTATCTGAATTATCGGGAGGTATGGGATTCCGCCTCGCTTTTTGCCCATTCGGACAAACTCTCCGCTCAGCACTGGTATCGTTTCAACATTCCTCCGAGAATGACGATGAAGCACGATGCGGAAACATTACGAAAACTCGGGAGTGACATTTCCGCGTATTTCTGGCAACACCAGCAGCGCGGGAAAAAATATATCGCGGAGTATCAGGAACGGCACAACGGACTGCAGTATGTATTTGTATACCTGAGCGACTACAACGACGTTTATGAAAAATGGGAAAATGAATCGGGCGAGGAAAAACTTGTCCGCAGAGAGGAGTGCCGGGCCTTCAGTATCGTTTTCATCCACAATTCGGAACAGGGCGTGGTGGAAACCTATTGCATGGGCGGAATGAAGCACGCAAAACATCTGCAGGAAGCCTTTTGCGTCAATATTTTTGCACATGCGATCAGGAGCGAGGATGTACGGAAAAACACCTATCAGATTGATATGCTGAAATACCGGGAGAACAAATTGAAACCCTGTCCCGGACTTGGAGTTTTCAACCCGCGAATCGTATTGATGAAATTCAACGTTCCGGACGTGAAACGCCGTGCGCATACAGTCGCATTGGAAGACGAGGTCGACGAAGACGAGATCTATAAAGTGCTCGAACACGACATGCATCCGGACAACTATTCGCTGTCCGTCTTAAAGACGGCCAAGGTGCGGATTCTTCTCGACATTATGCTGGACGGTGTCCTGCGGACGCTTTCCATTACCGTTCAGCCGAACAAATGTACACTGCGAAGCAATTTCGAGGAACTTCGGAATATCGGCGACCAATATCTTGTCGAGGAGGGCATCGATGCGCAGCCGGCTTTGTTTTGAATATCTCATGGCGCTTGGCAATGGGACCTCGTCCCTGCTGCTTGACCGCGATCTGGATGAGTATGAAGATCGACCGGCAATGGAAAACGCCGGTCTGCTGAAGCCTGTCGATCTTAACGGGCGGACGGTCTGTCCGGATTGCGGAACCATGCTTCCATATACCATAACCCATGACGCGGATGGGAAAAGAATTCCTCTGGCAAGCTGTCCGAACTGCGGTGTTTTTTCTCCGTCAAGCATGGATTTCCGGGCATGGAGTGTGGATTACACGCCCATAATTTCCGCTGCCGCGAAATATCTGAACTGTTCCGGACAGATTGCGGAAATTCTGCCGGAGGTGCTTTGGAACCTCGGTCGAGCTCCGGTTGCTGGACAATCCCGTGAAATTTTCGTTGCCCGTTCGCTGTGCGCCCAGCATGTTGCGGAAAACATTAGCAGAATGCTTCCGGAGAACCGAACGGCGGTTCTCCTTGTGATCGGGAATATTCCTCCGCTTCCCTTCAGTGGCTTTGATGCGGGACGGATATTTCCAATAAAAGATTTTTGTGTTCCAACGGAAGATGGTTTTATCTTTGATTCGGCATCAGTGATCGCAAAAATGCGAACCGTGATTGAAAACAGACCGCAAAAAGCAAAAGCTCCCGGCCGTCACAGCAAAATGGGAGATCTGTTGATAAAGCTGAAAGCAGAACTCCGACAATACATGATCGGCGTCTATGGAGCGATTGAACAGGCGGAGTCGGCAGGCCGCGATTATGATTTCCAACAGATAAAACAGGTTGAACTCGCACGAATGACCGATGTGGATAAATATACCATTACGCGGGCACTCCAAACTGATCTTGAGTTGAAGGCTCTTTTTGACGCGGCGCGCAACCGTGCCAGTGTCTGTGCATACGGACGCAAAGCCATCCGCTGATTTTTCCATTCATTTAAGACCGGCGTTTCCCATCTCGGATTCGCCGTTTTTTTGCCGACGCAGTATTGCAACCGCGATGATGAATGATCGTCATTTAATCATAATAATCAACGAGTTGCAGTCGGTTTTGTATTTTGCAACTTTTTCTGCGACTTCTGCCTCGTTCGATATGACATGTTTTGAAAAGTTGCAAAATGCCGCTTCCCGGTGCAACTTCAAAAACAAAAATACTGATTTTTTATTTACTCATTATCAACATGTTGCATAAAAACAAAAAAGTTGCAGCCGCGATTTGATGCAACCGTCCGGATTGGTCGACCCCAACGCAATGACGCCGCGGGCAAAACCAAAAGGACTGCAGCATGTCGCACATCGCCTTCGAAGAAGTGTACGCGAACACGTACATCCGCACATCGGTCTCCGTTTTCGTCGAACAGCAAACCCGTCTCTATCCGATTCTCGCCTCTCATGGTGACGATATCGAACAGGAGCTTTGGATCTGCATCGCGCGAGCGCTTCGACTTTTCCATGTCGACGGAACGGCTTCCGTCGAAACGTTCGTCCGCAAAGTGATTGAACGGAGAATCAACAACATTCGGGATCTTTTCCTCACGGAAGTCTCCAAACGTCAGTTCTTCAGCGAGAATATTGATGACAAAACGGAACTGCCGGTGTTCACAAAGAACACTGTCAAACTGGCCGATCTGAGAATGGATTTGGAAACCGTCATGGAAAATCTGACCGAGAAACAGCGCGATGTCTGCGCGTGGATTATGCGGGGAGACTCCTTTTCCCAAATTGCCAAACGCCTCGGAATGCAGGAATCCTCGTTTTTCCATTTCTACATTTATCCCATCAGGCGCGAATTCCAAAAAGAAAATCTTCAAAAATATTTGGAAAATCTCTGAGGATTTCTTCGCGCAACCTGAATATACGGCTTGGAAAGAGTAATCGACGACAACAATAATCAATGTCACAGGAGTATCTCATGAACAACGACTTCATCATCCACGAACCGGCGGACGAATACCACGCCCGCAGCCGCAGCGGAGAATATATGTCGAGCCACCTGCTGGCCGACTTCCGGGAATCCCCGGCTCTCTACCGCAAAAAAGTCACCGGCAAAATCGAGGAATCCGAATCAGCCGCATTCGTCATGGGGCGTGCCGCACACTGCTTGATTCTGGAGGGACGCAACGCATTTGACAAGGAGTATGTGGTTTCGGATGGTCCCGTCAATCCCCGCACCGGCGAGTCCTACGGTTCCAAGACCAAGGCGTTTGCGGAATGGGCGGCAACGCAGGACCGCGAGGTCGTTTCCGGCAAAGACTTTAACTTTATTCTGAAGCTTCAGACCGGCGTTTGGCTTCACCCGTTCGCGGCCGAACTTCTGGCCGACGGCATTGCGGAAGGAGTCGTCCGGACTGAATACTGCGGCGTTCCGTGTCAGATCCGAATGGATTGGTTTAATCCGGTGCTCGGCCTGGTCGATCTCAAAACCTGCGACAGTCTGAAATGGTTCGAGTCTGATTGCCGCCGCTTCGGGTACATCCAGCAGCTGGCGTTTTACCGCGCTGTGATCCGCAAGGTCACCGGACAGAACGTCCCCGTGCATATCATAGCAGTCGAGAAAAATGAACCGTTTTCCGCCGGCGTCTGGAAGTTGACCGACGAGGTGCTTGACCTTGCCGAGCTTTCCAACCATGCGGCGCTGGAACGTTTTCGCGCCTGCTGCACGACCGGTGTATGGCCAACTGGCTACGAAGACATCCGAATCATCGATACACTCTAATTGAAAGGAAACATCATGGGAATGCTTGAAAACATTCAGTCCGGCAAAGAAAACAGACCGCCCCGCATTATGATTTACGGAAGCGAGGGTGTCGGCAAGTCCACATTTGGAGCGTCCGCTCCGGGCGTGATCTTCATCCAAACCGAGGACGGCCTCGGCGAGATCGACTGCAAGAAGTTCCCGCTGGCGCACAGTCTCGCGGACGTTCTTACGGAACTCACCGCGCTCCGGGATGAACAGCATGATTTTCAGACCGTGGTGGTCGATTCCGCCGACTGGCTGGAACGGCTGATCTTCGACGAGGTCTGCCGCGAATT
>CAZHPP010000060.1:0-12840 GCA_964534535.1 uncultured Victivallales bacterium
AAATCACGGGGGTGAAAAATATAACGTGTTTTTCCAATATTTCAACATCGGAAACAGGAAAAAATCCGGAAAACAACTTTATTCTCTGAAATTTTATTTCGGCGTTTGTTTTTTTGCATCGGCACTGGTATATTGCGGACTATAATTCATGACATTATTTTATAACCGACAAAGGACGGAAATGAGCGCAAAAAAGTTTTACGACATCGCCGGAGAAATCTGGACGAGGAAATACAAATACCATGGTTCGGGGAACATTCCGGAAGACAAGACCCCGGACGACAGTTTCCACCGCGTGGCGCGCGCCGCGGCGGCCCAGGAAAAGGACTCCGCCTACTGGGAAGGCCAGTTCTATGAGGCGATGAAGGACTTCAAGTTCCTTCCCGGCGGCCGGATCATCGCGAACGCCGGCACGGTCCGCAGCGAAGTCACCATGTTCAACTGCTTCGTGATGAACAAGATTCCGGACTCGATCGAGGGCATCTTCGAGACGGTCAAGGAAGCCGCGCTCACGCAGAAGCAGGGCGGCGGCGTGGGATTCGACTTTTCCACCATCCGCCCGCGCGGAAATTCCATCAAGGGCTGCGAAGCCTCCGCCTCAGGCCCGCTGAGCTTCATGCAGGTTCTGGACTCCACCTGCCGCACGATCATGAGCGCGGGCCAGCGCCGCGGCGCGCAGATGGGAATCATGCGCTGCGACCACCCCGATATCGAGTCGTTCATCACGGCCAAGCGCGAAAACGCCCAACTCCAGATGTTCAACCTTTCCGTCGCCGTCACCGACGATTTCCTGAAGGCCGTGCGCGACGGCGCCGACTGGCAGCTCAAGTTCGACGGCAAGGTCTACAAGACCATCAAGGCCCAGGACCTCTGGGAGCTCATCATGAAGTCCACCTACAACTTCGCCGAGCCCGGATTCATCCTGATCGACCGCATCAACAAGATGAACAACCTCTACTACTGCGAGGAGATCCGCGCCACGAACCCCTGCGGCGAACAGCCGCTTCCGCCGTACGGCGCCTGCCTCCTCGGCTCGATCAACCTTCCCAAATTCGTGAACAGCCCGTTCGAGGACTCCGCGTCCTTCGACTTCATGCGCCTGAAACAGGTCGTCCGCACCGCGGTCCGCCTGCTCGACAACGTGATCGGGATCAGCCACTACCCGCTGCCGATGCAGAAGAAGGAGGCCGAATCCAAGCGCCGCATGGGAATCGGGATCACCGGGCTCGCCGACATGATGATCTTCATGAAGAAGCGCTACGGTTCGCCCGAATCGATCGAGCTCGCCAGCGAAATCATGAAGACGATCACCTTCACGGCCTATGAAACCAGCGTGGAGCTCGCCCGCGAAAAGGGCGCGTTCCCCAAGTTCGACGCCGAAAAATACTGCGCCGGAAATTTCGTGAAGGTCCTTCCCGCCGAACTGCTCGAAAACATCCGCAAATACGGAATCCGCAACTCGCACCTCACCTCGATCGCCCCGACCGGAACCATCAGCCTCCTGGCGGGGAACGTTTCCAGCGGCCTCGAACCCGTGTTCGCCTTCAGCTACACCCGCAGGGTCCGCAACGGCGGGGCCGGCGACGATTTCACCGAGTTCGACGTGGGCGACTATGCGTACCGCACATGGGCCGAACGGTTCGGCGGCGACGCAAAACTTCCGCCTTATTTCGTGGAAAGCTCCGCCATTACCGCGGACGAGCATCTCGCGATTCAGGCGGCCCTGCAGAAATACGTGGACAGCTCCATTTCCAAGACCATCAACGTGCCGACGGATTTTCCGTACGACAAGTTCAAGGAAATCTACCTGAAGGCCGCCGCCATGGGGCTCAAGGGATGCACCACGTTCCGCCCCTCCGAGCACATCGCCGGAATCCTCGTCAAGAAGGACGACAAGCCGAAGGCCGCCGCCGAACAGAAGCCGGCTCCCGTCATCATCCAGCGTCCCCAGCCCGCCAAGCGTCCGCGTGAGCTCGAAGGCACCACCTACAAGATCAAGACCCCGCTCGCCGCCGACGCGCTCTATGTGACGATCAACGACATCGTGGAGGAGGACGGCCGCCGTCACCCCTATGAAGTCTTCATCAACACCAAGAACCTGCAGTATTTCAGCTGGATCGTGGCCATGACCCGCCTGATTTCCGCCGTGTTCCGCCACGACCCCGCGCCCTCGTTCCTGGTCGAGGAACTCAAGAGCATCTATGACCCCAACGGCGGCTACTTCAGCGAAGGCACATACATTCCCAGCCTCGCGGCGGATATCGGCCGCGTGATTGAGCGCCATCTTTCCAAGATCGGAATCATCCACCCGAAGACGCCCGTCGATGCCGGAAAATCCGTGATCGGCGCCGAGGCCGGACACGACCATGTGCATGTGACGGTCCCGTCGAAGGAAAAGGATTCCGCCAAGGCCGTCCAGCCCACCGCAGACGGCATGATGATCTGTCCGCAGTGCAACGAACGCAAGCTCGTCATGCAGGAGAACTGCATGAAGTGCCTGAACTGCGGCTACGGCAAATGCTCGTGACGCGGAAGGAAGCCTGCTGAATGCTTTATTATCTTGAAAATTTCCGGGATTCGTTCGGACCGTTCCGTCTGTTCGACTATGTGACGTTCCGGGCGGGCGGAGCGCTGGTGACCTCGCTGCTGCTGGTGCTGTTCCTCGGCCCCGTGATCATTCCGCTGCTGCGGAAGTTCTGCGTGGCCAACTGGCGCTACGAGAACCTGCTTTCCGGAATCGAGGGCGCCGACCTGAAGAAGAAGACCCCCACCATGGGGGGAATCCTGGTGATCCTTGCGATCGTGATTTCCACGCTTCTCTGGAGCATTCCCACGAGCCGCATGCTGATGATCTTCCTCACGGTGCTGTGCACCCTCACCGTGCTCGGAATCTTCGACGACTTCCTGAAAGTCCGCTACAAGACGAGCGTGCGCGACGGCGTGCCCGGCAAGGTCAAGCTGATCGTCCAGTTCGGGATCGCGTTCCTGGCCGCATATTTCCTCTACAAGACGCCCAACGCGGTCACCATGCAGATGTATATTCCGTTCTTCAGGGAACCTGTCCTGGCCCAGCCCGACGTCGATGCCGAACTGATCCACTTTTCCGTTCCGTGGAGACTGGAGCCGCTGTTCACGACCCCGCTCAGATACACCTGGCTTTTCGTGGGCGCCATGCTCATCTTCAACTCGCTCGTGGTCACGGGCACCAGCAATGCGGTCAACCTGACCGACGGCAAGGACGGGCTCGCCGCGGGATGCGTGATCTTCGCAGCGCTCACCTATGCCATGTTCGCCTATATCTGCGGGCACATGGTGTTCGCAAAATATCTGGCCGTGCCGTACATCCCCGGAGCCGGAGAAGTGAGCGTGTTTGCCTGCGCCGTGGCGGGCTCGTGCATCGGATTCCTGTGGTACAACTGCAAGCCTGCCTCCGTGTTCATGGGGGATACCGGCAGTCTGCCGCTCGGCGGAGTCATCGGGCTCATCGCCGTGCTGATCGGCCAGCAGCTGAGTCTGCTGATCATCGGGTTCGTCTTTGTGATGGAGGCCGGGTCCGTGATGATTCAGGTGATCTCCTTCCAGACGACCGGAAAGCGCGTATTCCTGATGACGCCGATCCATCACCATTTCGAAAAACTCGGCTGGACTGAAACCCAGATCGTCACACGGTTCTGGATCATTGCCGGAATCTGCGCGCTTCTCGGTCTGGCCACACTCAAACTGCGCTGACGATTCAGGAGGCATTTCATCATGGCCGAACGCATGGAAACCGACAGCATGGGCTCCATCGGAGTCCCCGCCGACAAATATTGGGGCGCACAGACCCAGCGCTCCATCCTTCATTTCAGCATCGGACAGGACCTCATCCCCATTGAGGTGATCCGCGGGCTCGTCCTGATCAAGAAGGCCGCGGCCGAAGTCAATTTCGAAAGCGGGCGCCTTCCGCGCGAACTCCGCGACGCCATGGTCGCCACATGCGACGAAATTCTCAACGGCGACTACGACGCCCAGTTTCCTCTCCACGTCTGGATGACCGGTTCGGGAACCCAGAGCAACATGAACGTCAACGAGGTCATCGCCAACCGGGCCAACGAAATTCTCGGCTCGAAGCGCGGCACGAAAAAGCCCGTCCACCCGAACGACCATGTGAACATGTCCCAGTCCTCCAACGACACCTTCCCGGCGGCCATGCACATTGCCGCCGCCATGATGACCGTGAACCGCCTGCTGCCCGCACTCCGCGGATTCAAGGCGGAACTCACCGCCCGGAAGAACGATTTCCAGAAGATCGTCAAGACGGGGCGCACCCATCTTCAGGACGCCGTTCCGCTCACGCTCGGGCAGGAGTTCTCCGGCTACGAATATCAGGTGGAGACGGCGGTCGGCCGGATCGAGCGCGCGGTTCCGGAACTTTACGAGCTGGCGCTCGGCGGAACGGCCGTGGGCACGGGCCTCAATGCGCCGAAAGGCTTCGCCGAAGCCGCCGCGGCCAGAATCGCCGGATTCACGAAACTCCCCTTCCGCAGCGGAACCAACAAATTTGCGCTTCTTGCGTCGCACGATGCCGTGGTCGCCCTTTCCGGCGAAGTCCGCGCGGCCGCCTGCGGCATGATGAAGATCGCCAACGACATCCGCTGGCTTGCTTCCGGACCGCGCTGCGGCCTGGGCGAACTCATCCTGCCCGAGAACGAACCGGGCTCCTCGATCATGCCGGGCAAGGTCAATCCCACGCAGTGCGAGGCCATGACCATGGTCTGCACGCAGATCGTCGGACTGGATGCGGCCGTCGCCATGGCCGGGACCCAGGGGAACTTTGAACTGAACGTGTTCAAGCCGCTGATGATTTTTGATCTTCTCACGGAAATCCGGCTGCTTTCGGATGCAGCGGATTCCTTCACAAGATTCGCGCTCGCCGGACTCAAAGCCGATGAAAAGCACATTTCCGAAATGCTCGGAAAATCGCTGATGCTCGTGACCGCCCTCAGCCCGAAGATCGGCTACGACAGCGCGGCCAAGATCGCCAAGCTCGCCCACGAAAAGGGACTCACCCTCAAAGAGGCGTGTCTCCAGCTGGGATTTCTGAGCGCGGAGGAATTCGATTCGGCCGTCCGCCCCGAAAAAATGGCGTTTCCGCAAGATTAAAAGAAGAAGGTCTTTCATGAAACTGAATGCAACGCGTCTGCAGGCAATTATGGACGACGAGGTCGGCCGCGGGGAAGAATGCGGCTGCCAGCTGGCAATCTACCGTCACGGAAAACTGGTTCTGAGTCTCGCTTCCGGATTCACCGATGAATCCCGAACCGGGAAAGTCACGGAACAGACTCTTTTCCCGATTTATTCCTGCGGAAAGGCCGTGGCCGCCACCGCGGTTCACCGGCTTGTGGAAAAAGGTCTGCTGAACTACAATGACCGCGTCGCGGACTACTGGCCGGAATTCGGATGCCTCGGCAAGGAAGACGTCCGCCTGTTCCATGTGCTTTCCCACCGTGCCGGACTCCAGGCGATTCCTCCGGTCAATTCGACTGCCGATCTCGCCGACTGGGAGGGCATGTGCCGCAAGATGGAAAAAGCCGTGCCCGCATGGAAACCCGGCACGAAATGCGCCTATCACGGCGTCACATACGCATGGCTGCTGGGAGAAACCGTCCGCCGCGCCTGCGGAAAACCTTTCCGCGACGTCATTCTGGATGAAGTCCTGAAGCCGCTCGGAATCGAAAACTCCTTCTTCTACGGAACGAATCCGGAAGCCGACCGGCGCTGCGCGGATGTCGACGTTTCGGCCAAACCGGAACGGAAAAGCTGGTGCGCCGACATCTTCAGCTGTCTTCCTCTTCGGCATGGGTTCCTGCCTTCCGCGAACGGGATTGCCAATGCGCTCTCGCTCGGAAAACATTATGCCGCGCTGGCGGAGGAATGCGGCGGCGTGCGTCTGCTCCGCAAGGAAACGCTTGACCGGGCAACGACGCTCTGCCGCGATCTGGAACATGATCCCATTACGCCCGGGGACTGGGCTGTCTTCGGGCTGGGTTATGCCCTCGGCGGATATCCTGACCATACGGGAGTCTATTTCGGCCACGGCGGTGCGCTGGGGGCGGAAGGAATGCTGTTCCGCGATTCCGGCCTTGCCATCGCCTTCACGAAAAACAAGGATTTGCCGTCGCACCCGGTTCATCCGGTCCGCGACAGAATTTCCGAGGAACTCGGTCTTCCCATCCGTCACTGGTAAGCGGAATTTTTCCCGCAGCCTTTTTTGCCGGGAGAACAATAAGATCCCGTGCGGGAATGGAACATTCTTAAAATAAGAATGTCTATTAAAAATGCGGGCAGGGCATCTCGGCCCGGTCCGCGATTCTCCTTTTGTTGAGCCCCGTTTCGGAAGCCATCCCGGAGCGGGGCGCTTTTTCAAGACCGGAGATCAGACTTCGAATCCGAATTTCAGGAAGCAGAAATTGCTGTCCCAGCGGGGATTGTCCTGCGACAGGAAGACTCCCTTGGTGCGGTAGAACGATGCCGGTCCGACGCCGAGGGCTTCGCCTTCTTCCAGATGGAAGACTCCCAGCATGTTGCGGAGCGAGCCGGTGAGGGCGATTTCGAGTTTGTTTTCCCCTTTGCGGAGCACGCCGGCCGGAATTTTCAGCGTGTAGTCCGGACGCGTGAGGATTCCGATGGAACGGCCGTTTACGCGGACTTCGACCGCGTGCGCAAAGACCTTGCCGAATGAAATGCCGCATGAGACGTCCGGATTTTCGACCCGGACCGTTCCGGAAAGCGTCATGGTCCCGGCAAAGAACGGGAATCCTCCGCCGAGGGTATCCGCCGGATTGACGGTTTCCGGCTGTTTCGAGAGCGAGAAGGTTCCGGAATAGCGGACGGCGTTGTTGGGGAGTTCCCGGAATTTTGCGGGATCGGTGCGCACGCCGAACTTTCCATAAAGATAGACTGCTTCGACCTCGGAATGGAAGGAAAGTTTGTTGCGCTCGCCTTCGAACAGTTTCGAGGCGCGGATTCCGGCATAAGTCTGTTCCGTCTGGGAGAAGCGGGTCTTCAGGCGGATCACGTTCTTCCCGGTCTTTATGAACTTTCCGATCTCGATGCGTTCGAACGCGGGATCGAAGACGAAGCCGGAGGAGACATTGGAGACGGCATGGCCGTTGACTTCGATTTCACAGCGTTCCGGGTGCTCCGCAAGGAGCGAGAGCGGGGAACCTGCTTCATAATCCTGATCCGCGGTGAATTCATATTCGAGCACGGTGTCGACGGGGCGTTCGAATGCCAGAAGCGCATCCTGAACCGAAAGCACATATTCATTCTCGAAGAGCTTCCGTCCGTCCGCGATGCAGGTGCAGCGGTCGATCGTGAGAAGGTTTCCGGTGCATCCGGCGAGCTCGAACACGTGCGGGAACTCAAGGCGTTTTTCGAATCCGACTTCGGGGGAGGCCGGCTTCACGTCGAACTCTCTTGCAATGAGCGCAAAGTCCCCGGCCGGTTCGAAGGCGTGGGGCACGCGGCAGATTCCATTCATGTCCTTTTCGTAATAGACCGGTTCGCAGAGGCCGGTTTCCGGATTGAAGCGCTCGACGCCGCCCGCCTTGACGATGGCTTCCGCATCGACCTTTTCAAAGCGTTCCGTATTGACATACCAGTAAAGCACGGCAGGTTTGCCGTCGAAGTCATGGAACCGGCGGCAGGCCGCGTTGATCTTCCCTGCCTGGCGGTAGGTGTCCGCCTCCACGATCGAAAGCGTTTCCGCATGCTTTGCCGTTTCGACCGCGAGCGCCTCGTCGGAATCGAAGAACCTGACTTTCTTGAACAGGGGCGCGGGATCCGCCTCGACTCCGTCGATGCAGAACGTGCGGTCGAGATCGTTGGTGCGTCCGAGCAGGATTCCGCCGCTTTCCGCGAACTTTTTCAGCATCTCAAACTGTTTCGCGGAAAGGTTCGCGAGCTTCGGAAGGATCACGACGGAATAGGACTGCTTTCCGATCCGGAGAGACTTTCCCTCGACCGAACCGAGTTCCTCCATGAGCGTTTCGTCGCCGTAATGGTGGGGGATGTGGGCGCAGTCGAGCGTTTTGCTGAGGGCTTCGAACGCATCGGAATAGAGATTGATTTCACGGTATTCGTTCTTTGCCCAGAGGTCGGGCGTGGTGAATTCGAAGAGCATGTGCGCGGTGGAAATTCCGTGGACCAGGAGCACATCCGTGCGGATTTCGCCTTCGGCGAGCAGCATTCCCATGCGGGAGACCGGGTCGTTGAAGAGACGGTAGAATTTCCACCAGGGCTGATGGGCAAAGAGGCTGGCGGGATAGTCGCGTTTGCGGATTCCGCGCAGGGAATAGCCTTCCAGGTGCTGGCAGATCAGGTTGATTCCGTGCACCATCTGCCACTGGGCGAGCCATTTGAGGTCGGCGAACGTGACGCCCCATCCGCAGCAGGCGAACGTTTCGGAAAGGATCTGCTTCTTGCCGGTCTGGGCGGCGACGCTCGCGACCTGCATCGGCGTGAAGAGATGCGTGAACCAGCGTCCGAGCGCATCCATGCCGGGAATCGTGAAATAGCGGTAATGCGGCATGGCGGTGCCGTTTGTCGTGATCTGGAAAAGATAGGTGTCTTCCAGCACAAGGTGCCCCGTAAGCGCCCAGCCGTGCGCACTGCACCAGTCATAGATGGGCTTCATGAAATTGGCGGAAAACATCCGTCCGACGGTTTTCCAGAACCGGAAGCGGATCTGTTTTGCGTTCGGGAATGCGCCGCTGAACAGGCCGGGGATGTCGTTGAGCAGTTCCGCGCCCCATTCCTTCCGGTATTCGGCTTCGAGCTTGAACGACCACGGGATTCCGTTGCGGGAAATCTGGGGTTCGTCGGTGAAGAACCCGCGCATGGCGGAACGGCGTTCCGGCGGGAGAATGTCATAATATTTCTGATAGACCGCTTCGATGAATTTCCGCGTGACGTCCCCGTCGAGTGTGTCGACATAATAGGGATTGACGTCGAAATAAGCGGCGGAAACGGCTCCTGCGGCATCGGGAAGCAACTTTCCTGCCCTGTCGTAGAACGCGACCGGGTGCTGAATCTTTTCCGGCGATTCCATTTTTGAGAAGCGCAGATATTTCTGCTGACAGCTGAGTCCGAGTCCGTTGACGGCGCCGTTGCCGAATCCGCTCGGCCAGCCGTTTTCGTCGTAGGCCCATGCGTTCATGTCAAGCTTTTCCGCCGTGCCGACGCAGCCGGAAACGAGATTGAACCATTCCGGCGAAGCGTATTCGGTCTGGAGTCCGCCGCGGGCATGCATGAAAAAGCCGCCGAGTCCCGCTTCCTTCATCAGGCGGATCTGTCGGTCGAGTTCCTTCTGTTCGAGTTTGTCGTTCCAGCTCCAGAACGGGACCGGACGGTATTGTGAAGGCGGATTCTTGAGGGATTCTGCAATTTTCATGGCTGTTTTCTTCCGTATGTTTGGTTCAAAAAATCATCCGGAAATATGACATGGTTCAGCGCTCTTTTCAAGCCGGCAGACATAAAAAAAGACGGGTCAGAACAGGGAATCCCTCTGTTCCGCAGGCACGGCCAGACCGCGGAATGCGCGGAACGCCGAAGGAATTGAATAAACCGTCTCCAGTTCCGCCGGAGCCGCCCAGACAAATTCCGGAAGCTCCACCGGACATTCGATCCTCCAGCCGCGCATGTGCCATTCCACATGCGTAAAGATATGCACGGCGGAAACGGGGGCTCCTTCCATGCGCCAGTCCGGATGCGCGTTCCGGAGTTCCGCAGCCGTGTGAAATCCTTCCAGGTTCGGGAACTCGTAAAGTCCGGCAAGCAGGCCTTTCGCTGGACGCTTCTTCAGGGCGAACTTCCCGCGGCAGGAAAGCACCAGAACCGTTTTTTCCTCCGTCCGCCGCGCCTTCTTTTCCGGCTTGACGGGCAGTCCCGCGGACGTCCCGTGCGCTCTGGCAAGGCACTGCTCCGCAAGCGGGCATTCCCCGCAGAGTGGCGCCCCGTTCGGAAGGCACACCATGGCGCCGAGCTCCATCAGGCTCTGCGTGAACGCCCCGCACGACCCGGCCGGATACACCGCGCGCAGGGCTTCCGCGAATTCCTTCCGCACGCACTCCTTCGAAACGTCTTCGCGGCATTCCGTCAGACGCGCGATCACGCGCAGGACATTGCCGTCCACGGCCGGTTCGGGGCGGTCGAACGCGATCGAGGCGATTGCGCCCGCCGTGTAGGCTCCGATTCCGGGGAGGGTGCGCAGCGTTTCCGCATCGGAGGGAAACGTTCCGCCGAACCGGGAAACGATTTCCTTTGCCGCAGTCTTGAGATTGCGCGCACGGGAGTAGTAGCCGAGTCCCTGCCAGAGCTTCATGAGCCGGTCGTCGGAAACTTCCGCAAGCGACTTCACGTCAGGGAGTTCCGCAAGAAACCGTTCGTAATAACCGATTGCGGCCTCGACCCTGGTCTGCTGGAGCATGATTTCGGAAATCCAGACGCGGTAGGGATTGCGGTTTTTCCGCCAGGGAAGCACGCGGGCGTTCCGCGCGAACCACGGCAGAAGCGCTTCGGGCAGGGCGTTCGAAAGTCTCATCCTAGTTCCGGAGGCTCTGGATCGTGGCGGGAATCCGTCCGCCGCGCCGGATCATCTTTTCCGGCGAATAGCGGGAGACCGGGATCACGGGAGCTTCGCCGAGAAGTCCGCCGAAGGAGATCATGTCCCCGGCCTTTCCGGCGGGGATCAGGCGCGCGGCGGTCGTCTTGGAGTTCACGACGCCGATCGCCATTTCGTCCGCGATGATTCCGGCGATGACGGCTTCCGGAGTATCCTCCGGGATCGCGATCATGTCGAGTCCGACCGAACAGACGGCCGTCATGGCTTCGAGCTTTTCGATGGTGAGCGCTCCGATCTTTGCGGCCTCGATCATGCCGGCGTCCTCGGAAACGGGAATGAACGCTCCGGAAAGCCCTCCGACGTGCGAGGAGGCCATGACTCCGCCCTTCTTGACGGCGTCGTTGAGCATGGCGAGCGCGGCGGTCGTGCCGGGGCATCCGCAGCGCTCGAGTCCGATCGATTCGAGAATGTAGGCGACCGAGTCGCCGATTGCAGGCGTGGGCGCGAGCGAAAGGTCCACGATTCCGAACGGGACGCCGAGCCGGTCGCTGGCGAGCCGCGCCACGAGCTGGCCCATGCGCGTAACCTTGAATGCGGTCTTCTTGATGATTTCGGCGATCTCCGTGAGGTCGCAGCTGTCTCCGGCACGCCGGATTGCGGACGCGACCACGCCTGGGCCGGAAACGCCCACGTTGATGACGGTTTCCGGTTCGCCCATGCCGTGGAACGCTCCGGCCATGAAGGGATTGTCCTCCGGGACGTTTGCGAACACGACGAGCTTGGCGCAGCCGATGGCGTTCCGCGAGCGGGTGAGGGCGGCGGTCTGGCGGATCACATGCGCCATTTCGGCCACGGCGTCCATGTTGATTCCGGCCTTGGTCGAGGCCACGTTCACGGAGGAGCACACGAGCTCCGTCTTCGCGAGGGCTTCCGGAATGGATTCGATCAGCGTGCGGCTGCTGTTGGAAAAGCCCTTCTGGACGAGCGCGCTGTAGCCGCCGATGAAGTTGATTCCGAGTTCGTGCGCGGCGCGGTCGAGCGTTTCGGCGATCCGGACCGCCCCGCGCGGGCTCACGTCTCCCGACATCAGCGAGATCGGGGTCACGGAAACGCGCTTGTTGATGATCGGAATGCCGTATTCCTTGGAGATGCTTTCGCCGGTCTTCACGAGGTCCATGGCGTGGCGCATGATCTTGTCGTAGATCCGGCTGCAGAGGCGCGACTCGTCGTCGCTCTGGCAGTCGTAAAGGGAGATTCCCATGGTGATCGTGCGGACGTCCAGGCACTCCTCGCGGATCATGTTCAGTGTTTCGAAAATATCCTTGCTGTCGAGCATGATTTCAGCCTTTCATATCCGGTGCATGGCGTTGAAGATGTCCTCGTGCATGGCATGAATTTCGAGGTTGTTCTTCTTTCCGAGTTCGGACATGCGGTCCACGAATTCGGTAAACGGGATCGTGATGTGGTCGATTTCGGTGATCATGATCATGGTGAAATAGTTCTGGATGACGGTCTGGGAAATGTCCAGGATGTTGACTCCGCAGTCGGCGCAGCCCTTGCTGACCTTGGCGATGATTCCCACGGAATCGCATCCGACGACGCTGATGACGGCTCTCATATCTTTTCAGTCTCCTTGTGTTTTCAGGACAATATACTCTGCTCCGGCGGCATTTTCAATTTGCTTTTCTGCCGAACTGCGAGTCGATGCGGTTCCGCACGAACGCAACGGAGAGAAAGCTCGGAACCGTGGCGATGCAGATCCACAGGAAGAACGGCACATACGGCGATCCCGGCGCAAGAGCCGCAAGCGCCTTCTGGACGTATCCGGAGCCGATCCCGGCGAGCGTCATTCCGAGAATCGTGACCCCCGTCATCAGCGCGAAATGGCTCGTCTTGAACTTTCCGCTCGAATTCGCAAACTGGACCATGAAAAGCATGTCCGCCATGAACCCGAAGCCGTACCCGAACTGTTCGAGCGCCACGAGCGTGGAGGAAAGCAGATATCCGACGCCGGTCATGGTGCCGCCTGAAATCAGACTCCCCTTCGCCAGCGCGAGAATCAGATAGAACACGTCCGGCACGTTGAGCGCGAGCGCCATCGGCCACAGACATTTCCCGAACCCGGATTTCGCTACGGCGATTCCGCCCAGAAATCCGCCTGCAAGGAAGCAGAGGTTCCCCACGAAGAAGTACATGGGTGTGTGAAGATGAAGATCAATTCGGATGATGGTCACAAT
>CAZHPP010000061.1:0-7322 GCA_964534535.1 uncultured Victivallales bacterium
TATTTTACAGAAATTAAGGGAATTGTAAACAGTTAGTCCTTGGGATTCTCCGTCGGAAAGGATTGCAGTGATCCCTTTTCTGTAAAGATTATGAACAAGACCGTGGCTAACGACGAGCTCGTTTGCCCGCCTGTGATTGATCGCCTGATTTCTTATGCAGATACAAGTTGATTCGATTCCTCTTTGCTTTACACCTTTCTTGAACGCGTCCCTCCGATTGCATCCCTGGAAACTATCGCCGCTGCTGTCCACATAGGCGATCCGCCTGTGACCGTAATCGTAAAAGCAGTCAATTGCAAGATTGACTGCTCCGGCATCATCCGAGATGACAGAATAGACATTTTCCAAATGACATGGCGCGTCATTGATACAGACAACAGGAACCATAAATTTCTCAGCCAGCATTTTCGAACTGCTTTCTCCATAGTCCAGGGAAAGAATTCCGGAAATCGAACGTTCCCGTATGATTTCCGCATTGTCAATATTTACGAATTCCCAGTGATAATTGCGGATGCGGAGTTCATTGACAAGCGCATTAAGCATTTCCAGGGAAAACCAGCTCATCGGTTTCTGCGAGTCAGGCAGAATGACAACAATACTTTTCCTCTGATTCTGAAGACGGTATTTCATTTCATTGGCGGTGCGCTGTACCAGTTCTGTTGTTTCCCGGGAGACTTGAATGCTGTGATTCAGGGCGCGTGAAACCGTGGAGATGTTCAAGCCCGTTTTCAAGGCAATTTCACGGATTCCGTTCTTTTTGATTTTCTTCATGGAAAACTCCTTATGGGGCATGAATAATATAAAACAGCAGGTAAGGAATTGCAAGGAATCTTTTGCGTAAATTTGCGAATTTTATGTTTTTTGTTGCGATAGAAAATCCGGCCTGACTCTTGACATTTTTAGAGTTTCAGGTTATAATTATTCCCATAAAAACATTAAAAATGCGAAAGGATTTTTCAGAAAGTATGAACTGCGGCTGCAATTACTGGGCCTCCAATGCGGGCACAGAAATGTGGAAACAATGGGACGAGGCTGTGGTCCGGAAAGATTTTCTGCTGATGAAGCAGACCGGGCTCAAGACAGTCCGTGTGTTTCCAAACTGGCGGGATTTCCAGCCGATTGAGATGCGTTTCGGTGGATGTGTCATACCGCGGGAGATTATGCTTCACGGAGAACCGATTTCCAATCGCACTTACTGGGGAAGCCTTGGAATTGACGAGGTCATGATTCAGCGTTTCCGTACGATGGTCCGATTTGCTGAGGAAGACGGTTTGGAACTGATCGTTGCTCTTGTGACCGGCTGGATGAGTGGAGAAATTTATACGCCGCCTGCGCTTGCGGGACGAAATCTTTTTATTGATCCGATTGCACTGAAATGGGAAGTCCGTTTCGTCCGTGCAATGGTGCGGGAATTCAATGATTCTCCGGCAATCGTTATGTGGGAACTTGGAAACGAATGCAACAATCTTTCCGCCGGCGACAGAGATATCGGGTGGATTTGGACAAACATGATCACGTCCGCAATCCGTCTTGAGGACTCTTCCCGTCCTGTTTCCTCCGGGATGCATGGCCTGATGCCTGCTAATGATTCAGAATGTTTGTCCGGCGATGAAAAATTTACCTGGTCGTCTCAGGGGCAGGGCGAGCTGTGCGACTATGTTACCGGACATCCCTATCCATTCAGCGGTTCTAAACCGCCTTCAAGGCTGGATGACCAGCGTTCCATGCGTGCCACATTCCAGGCAGCAGTGGAGTGCCGCTTCTATGGCGATATCGCGGGAAAACCGGCGTTTGTGGAGGAAATCGGAACATTCGGCTCAGGACTCTGTTCAGAAGAAACGAAAGCTGTCTTTGCTCGTGGAAGCATGTGGAATGCGTGGGCACATGGTTCCGACTACTGGCTCTGGTGGTGCGCGTTTGAACATTCCGGACTGGCAATCCCACCGTATGACTGGTCAACCTGTGAACGCGAGCTCGGGCTTTTTGACGAGCATCTCAAACTCCGTCCTGTCGGAGAAGAACTTCGGAAGTTCAACAGATTCCAGGCGTCTCTTCCGTTGAGGAAGTTGCCTCCGTTCCGTACGAATGCGGTCTGCATTCTGACGCGCGGACTGGATTACAACGACTGTCACAGCGCCGAATGGAGCTCGTTTCTGCTGGCAAAGCAATGCGGATTTGATCTCAAGTTTGCATTTACAGGTCCCGATATTCCGGAAAGCAAATGCTATATCATTCCATGTATTACCGGCGATAAATGGATGAAGGGGTCCGAGTTCAACATCATTGCGGAACGCGTTCGGAAAGGGGCGACGATGTTCCTTTCGTTGAACACAGGTGTGACATGGCGGATGGCAGAATTCTTCGGCTGCGAAGTCGGGACCCGTACTGCGGCGTCATCTGTTACTTTTACGCTGAATGGACAGACTTTCACTGTACGGGGGCAATACAAGATGACGCTGAATCCGATCAGTTGCGAAGTTCTGGCCAAAACCGAAGATAATGAACCGATCATGATCCGCAGGAAATACGGGAAAGGAGAAGTCATTCTTCTGACGGTGCCGCTGGAAATTCATCTTGGCAGAACCCCCGGCGTTTTTGAATCGGAAAATCCTGCCTGGAGTGAGTTCTATAAAACTTTTTCAGGGAAACTCCTCGCAGACCGGCATGTCTTTTCAAAGAATCCGCTGCTTACCCTGACGGAGCACAAAGATCCGAAGACGAAAAAACTTTGGGCGGTCGCGGTTAATAACACAAAGGAAAAGCTTTCGTGCCGCAATCTCTCCTTCAGAACCGGATGGACGGCTGTAATTCCGAATGAAATTCCTTCTTATGATGGATTTCTGATGGAAATCAGGCATAAACATCCTCAAACAAAAGATACAAAAGAAGAAAGGAAAAGAAGAAAGGAAAAAAATGAGAAGATCGGGGATCTGTTCACATTGATAGAACTTCTTGTCGTTATCGCGATTATCGCGATTCTGGCGGGGATGCTGTTGCCGGCGTTGGGCAAAGCTCGGCAGAAAGCTCAGGAATCCTCCTGCCTCAACAATCTCAAACAGATCGGCTTGGCGCATGTCCAGTACACCATGGACAATGACGAGTGGATTCTTCCTGCCTCCCGCAAAGCAGGGCAGGTGGATATGTGGTATGCCTCCCTTTCCGGGTATGAACGAAACGGCGTCATGAAGGGCGGATACGGCGTCACCTACTATGGACCGAACAGAACTTCCGGAACGTTTGTGTGCCCCTCAGAAAGAGTTGGATTCACCGATAATAAATCTGTCGACATGTATCATTACACGCATTACGCCGTCAATCCCTTTCTGACCGGCGACTGGGTAGCTCCATATAAGTGGTACAGAAAAGTTTCTTCCGTTACCCGGGGAGGAAAGGCTGTCTACGCCATGGACAATATTCACCGGAGCAGCTATGGTTGCCCCAATTACTACTATTACGCTTACCGTCACGGCGCTTCGGATCCCAGATCTTCTAAAGCCGGCACCATTCTGAACTATCCTCCCTCCAGTGGGAAGTTCTGCGTCACTTATATGGACGGACATGCCGGAAAATTGAAATTTACGGAGGCTCAGGCGATCAAGGCAGCTCCGGAAGATCATGCTCTCTCAGGCAACATCGGTCTTTCATTCATCGGGTACGATTATCTCAAAAGACAGGAGTACTGATGAAACAGAAACACCGGATTCCGTGCGCGGAACTGATTCTTCTTCTCACGCTGTTTTGCCTCCCCGCCATGCGGGCGATGGATCTTGCCGCATTCAACAGCGGAACTTCCGTACAAGACTGGGTGGATACAAAACACAGCGGCGGAATTTTTACTGTTGAAAAAGGCATCATTACGATTGGCCCGGTCCGCTTCAAGACCACCTTGCGGAACTGTACGGTGAAGGGATTGCCCCCGCATAAGATCATGTACCTTAACGGCGTCTGCAGCGGTGAAAACCTTTCCACGGAGAAGGGCTGCGGCTTTCGTGCTTATGCGACGAATCAGGGATTCAAGTACATCATGGCCGGTTCTCCGGCCGGCGACTGGAGATGGGCAACGGGGACCTTCCATAAGAAACAGATGAGCATGGCGTTCAAGGTTCCAGCTGACGGATGCATTGATCTCACTCTGACGGTTATGGGAAAAGGCGGGATGATCGAAATTTCCGATCTCCGTATCCAGGAGTATGCCGCGGGAAAGGAAGCGCCTTCCCCGAAGCTCAATCTGGTTGTTCTTCCGGCGCAATGGCAAAAGAATGCGTTCCATCTTGTGGAAGAGATTCCCGCAATGCTCAATTTCAGTTTGACGGGGAAAGCCGAGAATTATACCGGGAAGAAGCTGTGTCTGGAGCTTGAAACGCCTGAATTCGTCCAGGTTCTGGGTGCCAATTACAGACAGGGGAATTTCAATGCGGCGAAGAAGTGGGAATACCCGTTTCTGACCAGGATTTCGGAGAAGGACGGGAAAACCGTATTCGAAATTCCGGATTCGATGCTCCGCAAGCTTCTGCCCGGAAGGGTTGCCTGGTGGAATGATCTTTATGTCTATCTTCTGACCAATCCCGGCACGAAAGGACGCAGCGGCAAGATGATTTGCCGCATTAAGGATGGAAAGAAAGAGCTGTGCAGTTATTCTCTGGAGCTCAAGTCTCTCGGGAGTCTCCCTGCAAACAGGAAAAAGACAAAGTATTTCAAAACGATTCTCGGGTATCCGCTTTCCGCCGAATCTTCCGTTCCGGCTGTGCGAGCCGCATATGCGAAGTTCTGGAATTCGCTGACCGGGAAACCGGAATCGTTTCTTCCGCTTCTGGGAGAACAGATGCCGGAGAACGTCCGTCAGGAATTCCGCAGCGCCTACTCTCCCGTGCTGATGATCGGCGGAGCGGAATCTATGCCCTCCCTGCGCAACGCATGGAAGATGCTTTCCGGCAAAGAGATTCCCGTGCTCATGGATGCGACAGGAAATCCCTGGAAGTTTTCGGGGATCAATCTGCCCTCGATTCCGTACGTCCTCGACGATCCGGAAGGACTGATCTGGGACAAGATGTTTGTCCATGAGATCAAGAGTCGGCTGGATGCCTTCCCAGAGCTGAAAGCCGTTGAATTCGATCATGAACCCGGGTTTGCGTGGGGGTTCTGCCCGGAAAACAGGAAGCGTTTCGCCAAGCGGTTCAAGCTGGGAAGCGTTCCGTCCGCTCAGGAAATTCTGACGGATCACAACGAGAACTGGCGGCTTTTCCGGCGGGAGCAGAATGCGGCGATCTTTCGCAAGTTTCAGAAAGCCCTGAAGAAGCATTTCCCGAATCTGGAGTTCCGGATCTGCACGGCGGAAGTCGACGAGAAGGGCCAGAATTCCACCTGGTGCAGCGTGGATGTGCGTCTCTCCGTTCCGGAAGTGAAGGTCTTCCAGGACATGGATTACTTCCAGGGCAAACGTTATTTCGACACCATAAAAAAAATTCAGGAACTTGTGCCGGGAGACCACTACCCGCTGATCAATCCCGCAGAACGGATGGAAAGAACCTACCGGAAGTATACCCGGGCAAATGTGTTCCAGAACATTTTGACGATTGCTGCTCTGGGCGGTACCGGAATGGGATTCTGGGATCAGGATAACTTTGACGGACAGTATCTTTTCTGCATTGCGGACGCGTTCCGCACCGTTGCGGAAATTGAGACCCTTTCCGTCAGGAAAATTGGGAGTGCCAAGCTGGCCGTCAGACCCGTGAATACAACTTTGAAAGAGATCGTCAACGGCGATCAGAAGGCGGTTCTGGAGTTTCCCGAATTCTCGAACAACATGCGCAGCGTGCTGATGGGCGGGAAAGAAGAATTCGCAGTCGTGCTGTTCAACTTCGACGAAAAACGCGAGATCATTGCGGAATGCAGACTTTCCGGCATTCCCGATGGGGAATACTACGTATCTGACTGCGCAAATCAGAAGGATTACGGAAAATTCAATTCCACTTCCCTGGCAAAAGGGATTCTGGCGGAGATTCCGCCAGAGGGAACGACTGTCCTGAAGATTACGAAGACCTCCTCTGATGAGAAATATTCTTCCGTCACACAGAAGTTCCTGAAAACGAAATCCCGACAGTCGCAGGAGGAGTCCTCGAGGGACAACAACTTTATCCAGGATCAGAAGAAAGGGAATCTTTCCCTTTCAATGTCGGTTTCCAAGGCGTCGAACAAGGTTTCATTCAAAATTTCCAATGGAAAACTTACCGCGCACCTTGACCCTGAAAATGGAGATATTCTCGAACTTGAGAATACATCGGAAGGCGACCGGTTCGGTGAAATCGTTCTTGAAAATCTCCCGGATGGAATTCCATGCAAATACAAAAAAACCTTTGTCGGCATCAAGGATGGTGCAATCCGCCTGGAATTCACGGCAAAGCCGGAAGATCCGGATTTTGTGAATCCGCAGGGGTTTGAACTGGAAGGACTCACGATCATCAAAAGAATTGTGCTGCGCCGCAACAGCGGAAAAATTGAGGTCTCAGCCATTTTTTCCAATCATTCACCACGCGGCTGCTCAATGCCGATCATAGCCCGAGTAAAGAACCTGATTGCATCTGTTGATGCTTCTTCCGGAAGGACCCTCATAAAACGGGATCTGCCCAACACGCTGGTGTTGAAGAACCAGAAGACTTTCAAACGCGACTGGGGCAAAAAAATGCTGGTTTTCCCATGGGATGGGGAAAGTCCGTTCCGGTTCGGGAAAAAATTGACATTCGAGCTCTCTGACGCCTTTGAGGGTGTTCTGCTTTGGCACATGAATAAAACCATGACGGTGGAACCCGTCATCTGTGATTTCGTTCTTCCCGGAAACGGAAAGAAAAGCATCACGTTTTCTATTGACGTGATTTCTGAGGCAGGGAACTGACAAAAACCAAGAAAACAGCCCCTTGTCACGAAAACAGGCAAGGGGCCAGCACTTCAGATCAGGGAGAATTCTTATGTCAGAAATAATGGAAAATGCTTACTTCCGCTTTGCATTGAATGATAACGGTTCGCTCGACCTGCTTGACCGACGTTCAGGCAGTCTTTGGAAAGCGGGAAAGCCCTTCCGGTTCACTTACGGAGAGTTTTATTCTTACAATCTCCCGGAACATTGCCGGATGCATGTCAGCAGAGACGGCAATCGCAGGATGACCGTCTCGTTCTCATGCATGGACTGGAAAGCAAGATTCCCGGAACACTTTTACCGGAAACCCGATCCCGGTCCAAATTTGAGATTCCGTTGCTCGGGGGAGCGAAGGGAGGGCGGAGACAGCGACACAAATGGAAGAATCACGGTAATGGGTGTTGAACGGAGG
>CAZHPP010000061.1:7332-12775 GCA_964534535.1 uncultured Victivallales bacterium
AAATCACAGGAATGGATGATGAACCCGGCCGGATCGAATTTCCCTGCGGCCTTCTTTCCTGGAAACAGAAAGAAAGAATTGATGCGGTCCTGCCTTTCGGCTACGGTCAGCTTGTTTCCTATCCGCGGACCGACTGTTTCCGTATGCAGCAGCCTTATCAGCATCTGGCTCTCCTGGGAGTCTTCCGCGCGAACGGAGGGGTTGGCGTGCGGTTCCCTGACTTCTGTGACGAAGACCTTCTTTTTGATTCCGGCATGACAGATCCTGAGCGGGCCGGACTTGACTTTTCTTTCCGGTTCAACAGACGCTTTGCCAATTACCTGCGCCGAGTTGTCTGGAAAAGTTTTCCCGCTGACAGTAACTATGTGGAACTTGCAAAGTGGTACCGTCAATATAAGATTTCCAAGGGAGAATTCTACACTCTGAAAGACAAGATACGACATGATCCGGAAGTGGAAAAACTCGTTGGAGCAGTCATTTGGAAACATCCTGTCTATTCACAGAAGAAAATGCCTCGCGGAATCAAAAAAGGATATAGCCTGTATGCAATCTGTCCTGACGTAGAAGCCGTGGAAGGCAAGCCGAGCAACTGGAATGCTTATAAATTGTTCCGGACTGCAAAAAAGCTTGGGTTTGACCGTTTCTGCGTTTATAATGCAGGCTGGAACCATGCCGGATTTGATTCCGGATATCCAACCAGACTCCCAGTCAATCAGGAACGTGGGACAAATGAGGATTTTCACCGGGCAGCCGATTTTGCACGTTCCCTTTCCCCCGGATTCATTTATGGAGTCCATGATAATTACATGGACCTTTACTCCAACGCGGAAGAACCGGTGCTGCCGTCTGTACGGATCAACGCGGATGGGGCACTTGCCAAAGGCGGAATCTATCGCGGAGGCCGGGTTCTGCACTGCTGTATTCGTGAAGCATTAAAATTTGCACATAGAGACATTCCACGCATTGCTGCGCTGCTGGGACGCGGCAGTATTTATATCGATGTAATGGGGGGCTGGCCTATGCTGGAATGCTATTCTCCGGTTCATCCGCACTCCGGCAGGGACTTCCTGAAACTCCGCAGAAAATTTTATGCCTGCATCAAAAAACATATCGGGTCTGTAGCGTCTGAAAGCTGGCCTTCAGAAGACATCCTTGAGTTTGTCGATTTGGGCGCATATCTTGGCGGGGCAGTCGAAGGCGACTTTCCGGTTCAGGCACAAAAGGCGTACCCGATTCCGCTGTGGCAACTGATCTATCATGACAGTGTTCTTAACTTTACCAACGCATACAGTAAAGAAAGCACACAGAATTATTACTGTTTCCTGGCATTGTACGGGCTCCTGCCCGGAGGATTGGATAAGATGAGTCTCTATCTGTCCCGGACGCTGAGAAATGCCTACATTTCGGAGATGACAGAGCATCGGTTTCTTGTCAGGGAGGAAGCCCCCTGGAAATATGTGGCGGAAACTCATTTTTCCGATGGGACAACTGTAACGGCAAACATGACGGAGCATGAATACAGAAAAGGAAAACTTGTTCTCGCTCCTCATACGTTTATCATTGAGAGCAAAACGAAAAAATGAGCAAGCTGTTTTTTGAAACATTGACCCTTCCGGGCAGAAAACTCTGCGAAAGCGCATGGTATCCCGCTGCCCGCGAACTGATCAGATCTGAAATTTCCGCCGAACTTGACGAGGATGACGGGCTTTTCATCGGCTATGGAATGCTTTACGACTCTCTGCCCTACACCATGCAGGACAGTTACGATTCTCCAGTCGAAACGCTTTCTTTTCAGTCCATCGTCCTGGAAAATGAATACTTGAAAGCAGTGTTCCTTCCTGAACTCGGCGGGCGGCTTTGGTCGCTCTGCGACAAGGAGAGCGGGCGCGATCTGATCCTCAGGAACACAGCTTTCCTTCCCTGCAATCTGGCAATTCGGAATGCTTGGATTGCCGGCGGAGTCGAATTCAACTGCGGCAGACGCGGCCACGATGAACAAACTTGTTCCCCCCGCTTCACAGCCGTCATTGATGGAGAAACGCCCGTATTGCGCTTCTACGAGTTCCAGCGGGACCGCTGCGTGCCGTTCCAGTACGACTGCTTCCTGCCGGACAATTCGCGTTTTCTCTATATCCGCGGGCGAATCTGGAACAAGAACCGTGAGGTTGTTCCGATGTATTGGTGGAGCAATATTGCCATGCCCGAAGTCAACGGGTCCCGGATCGTTGTGCCCGCCTTCGACGCATTTGCCAACTGGTACAGCAACGGTTCGCACGCACTTGCCAAGCTGACCCTTCCGGATGGCGAGGGGTTCGATGCAACGTATCCGGCCAATTTTGAGTACGTCAAGGATCATTTTTACAACATTCCGGAAAACACCCGGCACTACGAATGCCTTTTCATGCCCGACGGATACGGACTTTGCTATGCCTCGACAAAACGTCTGCGCGGTCGCAAACTTTTTGTCTGGGGACAGTCTCAGGGAGGCCGTCACTGGAACCGGAAACTCCTCGGTCCCGGACTGGATTCCTACATCGAAATTCAAGGTGGCCTCGGACGTTCACAGCAGGAATGTCTGCCTATGCCTCCGCGAACGGCCTGGGAATGGATGGAAGCTTATGGCGCGATCCGCATGAAGCCTTCTCAAGTCTTCGGTTCCTGGAAGAACGCCGTGGAGGAGACAACGGCGGAAGTCGACCGCATCCTCCCGGAAGACAGACTCGAAAAGCTCTTCAGGGAAACACACGATTCCATCGCTCTCAAACCCGGACGTGCAGTTGTCCGCGGAAGCGGATGGGGCGCACTGGAGGAAATGCGTGAAGGCAGAAAAATGACAGCCTATCTGGATTTCGGAACGCCCGGAGACGAACAACGTGACTGGGTCTCTCTGCTGAAAAACAATTTCATGGACGACTCCGCTCCGAAGTCCTATCAGATCGGCAATCCATGGCTCGATTTGCTGAACAAGGCGGAAAGCAGCTGGAAAACGGAATATCACATCGCCCTCAACTGGTTCCGGAAAAACGATCTTGAACGTGCGGAAGAACATTTGAAAAAGATCCCGCCGTCAGCAGTCAGCGAAAAATACACAGCATATCTTCTTGCCAACATCCGGCGGAATCAGCATGACAAAACGGGCGTTTCTGCCGCTCTGGAAATCTGTGGCCGCCATACGAAGAACGATGCATCTTTCTTGAAAGAGATTCTGAAGATGTATTCGGAAATTCAGGAATACAGCAGGATGCTGGAACTGATTGAAGCCGCACAGCCTGAAATTCAGACAAAGCCGTTGATTCTTTTCATGAAGGCAGCCGCCCTTGCGCATACGGGCAGACTTTCCGAAGCAGAAGCGATTCTGCTGAAGAACGGCGGACTTGAGATCCCGGACATCCGCGAGGGCGAGAATTCCACATCGGGCCTTTATTTTTATATCCAGCAGATGAAGGCGCATCTCCGCGGAGTTGACTTCGATCCGGGAAAAAAATCCGTGCCGTTCAAGCTGGATCTTCGGATGTCAAGGTCTTGAAGCGTCTGGAGAAAAATCCAGAAATGAACAAAAATATTAAATTTCAGGAGAATCATCATGCTGGAACCATTGAAAAAACCATGGCTTGAAAAAGGGGAAAAACTCCTCTGCTTCGGAGACAGTCTGACCGTTGCCGATCCGGGATATGTTTCAATTCTGCGGGAAAAACTCGGAGCTCAAGGCATCGAGGTCGTCAATTCGGGGCGTGGCGGCGACAAAACGCCCTGGGCGCTGACCCGACTTGAGAAGGATGTCATGCAGTCCGGTGCGGACGCAATCAGCATATTTTTCGGCGCGAACGATGTCGAGGTTGGCCGCGGAGTCTGGGCGGACGAACCGACAGTCACATCCGAGACCTACAAGGGATGTCTTGTCTGGATGGTCCATCTCTGCCGGCTGTACAGCAAGATCCATAAGTTCAGTATTACTACTCCGGCCTGGAGACTCGAAGGCAACGAATATATTGCTTACGGCGACATCATGCTGGATTACTGCTTGAAAGCCCGTGAGGCGGCCGATCAGATGCATACTTTCTTAGTGCCGCTGGATACTGTTTTCTCGCTTGCCTGGGAAAAGAATATAGGTCGAATCTCCGCAGAAGGAAAAATCTTCACGAAAGACGGTGTACACATGACGCAGGAAGGTTACGCCATGATTGCCGACGCCATGCTCAGAACGTGGGGACTGGACTGACACCTTCAGGAGAAGACAACGATGAGAATACGCCGCCAGGCATGGAACGACACAACAGGCATCGTCTAGGGAGAGCCGGTGCTTTTTACGGAAACAGGTCCTGCATGCCTGGCATTTCCTCCGTGCGAGATATTATCTGTATATAATCCAACGACCGGAGTCTGTTATAAAAACGGAAGCGACTATCAATGGACCATTGGCGAACGCGAATTGAAACGGCCTGGGATGTCATGCATTCCGAGGCTTTCTCCGCGTACTCTTTGTCCGCCTGATTCGGAATCTGTTCTTTACCCTGCACCGGGAGCCAATGCAATCCCAAGCGGACTCCCTGGACGTAATCTTTTGTTTTCCAGGTATGATTATTACGCCAGGAACCAGGTCGAGGTGCTCTGCCGAACTGATGAAAAGCTGCCGGTATTCCCCGCTGCTCCAGCAGAAAAACTGCCGAGAACTCGCCGTGCTGTCAAGTGGCACCAACTGTTTCGACCTGTTCTGCGAAGCACTTTCCGATCGCGGTTGTGAGTTAAAAAAACATAACTTCGCTGTCAATGGGGCCAATGCGGCTGATGGAATTTCCAGAATGGAAGAGCGATTTTCCTTGTTTACACCTGACCTGCTGATCGTGGCTTTCGGCATGAATGATTTCAATTTGCTGCCGGAAGAGTTTGGCAAAAGGATTGCCGCCATTGCAAAGAAGGCAAAAGAATGGAAGCCGGAGATGAAATTCATCCTTGTCTCCTCCTTCCCGCGCAACCCCGAATGGCAGCCTGAATCGCCGCCGGGACCGGGACGTGAATTCGCGAATGAGCCGGGGAAGATTGCCGCAGGACATCCAGAAATAGCCGTTGCAGATGTAAATTTTTTCTGGGATCTTCTGCTTTCTCACAAAAAAACACTTGATTTGAGCGGAAATGGCGTCAACCGCCCTGACGATTTCGGTCATCGTCTCTATGCAAGCGTGCTTTCTGCATTGATTTAAGGAGTAATCCCGGGGGGCTCCTTTGGACGGGACCGCAAAAACTCGCGGTCAGTCTTTTCCCTGCTCCGAAAAGTTTATCTTGATCCAGTTTCGGCGGAGACCGCTGAGAGTATCCGCAGGGACCTGTCTCAGACTTCCTTTCCCCGAAATCGGGATAAAGTTCTTCGTCAGACTTTTGATGTCTCCGCCTATTTAGATATGCCTGCCAAAAGTATTTTCAGGCGTGCAGCAATGTATAAAAGTGG
>CAZHPP010000062.1:0-3707 GCA_964534535.1 uncultured Victivallales bacterium
GGCCTCAAGTACGACGACTATCACTACTTCAAGAACGTGCTTGACGAACACGGCGCGCTTTCCCGCTCCGTGCTGTTCATCCACACGGCCTCCGACCCCGTGGTCGAATGCCTCCTCGTGCCCGACATGTGCCTCGCCGTGGCGGAAAAATACGCGCTCGAAAACAAGCGCGTACTCGTACTCCTCACCGACATGACCAACTTCTCGGACGCCCTGAAGGAAATCGCCATCACCATGGAACAGATTCCCTCCAACCGCGGCTACCCCGGCGACCTCTACAGCCAGCTCGCAGCCCGCTACGAGAAGGCCGTCGACTTCGAAGGCGCAGGCTCCATCACGATCCTTTCCGTGACCACCATGCCCGGCGACGACGTCACGCACCCCATTCCCGACAACACGGGCTACATCACCGAAGGCCAGTTCTACCTCAAGGGCGGAAGAATCGAGCCGTTCGGCTCCCTCAGCCGCCTCAAGCAGAACGTCAACGGCAAGACCCGTGAAGACCACCGCGCCATCATGGACACCCTGATCCGCTTCTATTCCGACTACCGCGAAACGCTCGAAAAAATGTCCATGGGCTTCCAGATGAGCGCATGGGACAGGAAACTCCTGAAGTTCGGCGGCCTCTTCGAATCGAAGATGATGGACCTTTCCGTGAACACGCCGCTCGAACAGGCGCTGGACAACGGCTGGCGGATTCTGGCCGACTGCTTCGAACGCGCCGAAACCGGAATCAAGTCCGACCTCGTCGCCAAGTTCTGGCCGGCGAAGAACTGAATCCGGAAGGCGGCGGATCATGGCAAAAGTCAAATTCACGAAAACGGCCCTCAAGCAGCAGCGGGACGCTCTCCGTCAGTTCCAGCGCTTCCTGCCCACGCTCCAGCTCAAGAAGCAGCAGCTCCAGCTGGAAATGCGCTCCTGCCTTGAACGGATCGAGGCCAACAGGAAACGCGAGGACGAAACGAAGCGTAGCCTCGATTCCTGGTCGAAGCTCCTCGGCGATTCGGAGGCGGTCGCCGGCCTTTCGAAGAAGATCGCGGTCAAAAACGTCGAAACCTCCCGCCTCAACATCGCCGGAGTCGACGTCCCCGTCTTCGAGAAGGTCATTTTCCAGCCCGCCGGAACGGACCTTTACCGTTCCGATCCGTGGGTCGACGACGCAATCGAGGCGCTTGAAAAGATCGTTTCCATCCGCGAGGAACGCCGGATCATCCGCGAACAGTACGACCGGATCGCCGGAGAACTCCGGATCACCACCCAGCGCGTGAACCTCTTCGAAAAAGTCAAGATTCCCGAATGTCTCCAGAACATCCGCGCCATCCAGATTTACATCGGGGACATGTCCACCGCCGCCGTCGCACGCTCCAAGATCGCCAAGAAAAAACTTCAGGAGACCGCGGCATGATCGAACCAATGAAAAAAATCACTCTTCTCTGCCTGGAAGACGAACGGGAACAGACTCTGAAGGAGCTCCGCTCCCTTGCGATCTTCCATGTGGCTCCGAAGCAGGTGCGTGAAAAAACCTCCGTGGCGTCCGCCGCGCATGGAATCGAAACGCTGGAATCCACGATCGCCATTCTTTCCGACTGCCGCGTCTCCGGGAAAACCGAACCGCGCGAACTTCCGCCGGAACAGTGCGTCGCCGAAGCTGCAAAAATCCGCGCGGACCGCGCCGCGGCCGACAAGCGCCGCGAGTCGTTCGTCCGTCAGGCCGAGGCTCTCGAACCATGGGGCGAATTCTCCCCGGAATCGGTCCGGAAGCTCGAAGCCGCGGGAATCCATGCCGCATTCTGTTCGGCTCCGGAAAAGGAATTCCCGGCGCTCCCGGAAGGCGAACTTTCCGTCATGGCCGGGCGTTCCGGCTCGACCGTGTATTTTCTGGTTCTTTCCTTCGGGAAACCGGTCGATGAAACGAATCTGAACGTGCTGCGTCTGCCGCAGATTCCGCGGTCGGAGGCGCTCGCCGGCGCGGACCGCGAATCAAAGGCAATGGAAGAGTGCAATTCCAGGCTTGCGGCGCTCGTCTGCAACCTTCCCGCGCTCCGGGATTCCCGCACGCGGTTCCAGGGCAGACTCGACTTCGCCGAGGCCGCCGAATCCATGGCTTCCGCACGGAAGATCGCATGGCTCGAGGGCTATGTGCCGCTCGACCGCGCCGGACGTCTCCGCGACGCCGCCGCAAAGTTCGGCTGGGCGCTCCTGATCGAAGACCCGGCCCCCGACGATGAAAACGTCCCCACCTGCATCCGCAAGCCCGCGTGGGAGGACATCATGGACCCGCTGTTCGACTTCATCGGAGTCTCCCCCGGCTATCGGGAAAACGACGTGAACCTGTTCTTCCTGCTGTTCTTCCCGGTCTTCTTCGGAATGATCGTGGGGGACGCCGGGTACGCAACGCTCTTCCTGCTGGCCGTGTTCCTGGGGAAATACGCACTCCGCGGAGTCGAAAAGGCGCGTCTGCCGCTGAACCTGTTCTTCCTGCTGTCTCTGACGACCCTGATCTGGGGCTGGCTTCACGGCTCCTGGTTCGGCCTGCCGCGGCATGTGCTCCCCGGGTTCATGCAGGGACTCGACTTTCTGGGCGATCCCTCCGCCAGCCCCGCGGCAAACCATCTGGTGCGGAAGCTCGGACTCCTCCGGGACGGCATGACCGATTCCCAGGTCCGGCTCATGTGGGACAGTTTCCCGAACAAGGTCACGCAGTGGTTCTGCTTCCTGCTGGCCGCGCTTCACCTCACTTCGGCGCGCATCTTCAAGTTCGCCGTCACGGCGAAGCACGACTGGCGTTCGTGGGGGAATCTCGGCTGGGCCTGCTTCATCGTCGCCAACTTCTTCATGGCCGTGAACCTGATTGTGTTCCCGAACACCTTCCCGAAGTGGGGATATGTGCTCTACGGAATCGGGTTCGTGCTTGTTTCCGTGACCACGACCGCAATCGGCGCGCTGAACCTGCCGTTCTCGATCATCGGGAGCTTTACGGACGTGCTTTCGTACATCCGTCTGTTCGCGGTGGGACTTGCGGGAACGTATATCGCCGTGAACTTCAACCGCATGGGCGTGATGCTTCTGGACGGGCATTCCGGCTTCGTCTACTTTCTGGCCCTGCTGGGGCTGATTGTGATCGCGGTGTTCGGACACGTTCTGAACATTGCGCTCTGCTTCCTGAGCGTGATGGTTCACGGAATCCGGCTCAACACGCTGGAGTTTTCCAATCATGTGGACATGCAGTGGGCCGGAATCAAGTACAAACCGTTTGCGGATGACAACGAATCCCTGAATCAAAATAAAACAAACACCAAGGAGTGTGCAAAATGATGGACTTCATTACTCTCGCCCAGGCTGCCGGAACGGCCGCCCAAACCGCCGCATCGGCGCCTCTCGCCGGAGCGGCCCAGAAGGCGCTGGTCTATGCCGGCGGCTTCTGCGCGATGGCCTTTTCCGCGATCGGTTCCGGATGGGGCGCAGGCGCCGCCGCGTGCTCGGCCGTCGGCGCATGGAAAAAATGCTATTCCCAGAACAAGCAGGCGCCCTTCCAGCTGCTGATCTTCACGGGCGCTCCCCTTTCCCAGACCATTTACGGCATGATCCTGATGTTCATCATCATGGGCGCCGACATTGCGCGTCCGGGGATCTGGCCCTTCTATCTGATCACCGGGATCATGGCCGGAATCGCCATGGGCATTTCCGCCGCATGGCAGGGCGTGGCC
>CAZHPP010000062.1:3718-12676 GCA_964534535.1 uncultured Victivallales bacterium
GGATGCTGCGACGCCTTCGGCGAAACGAACAAGGGCTTCACCAATCAGCTGATGGCGCTCGGAATCATTGAAACGGTCGCAATCTTCATCATGGCCTTTGCGATTGTTCTGCTGACTTCGTTCGGAGCATAAGCGTTTTTCGGTTCCAAATCCGGGAAGTCCTTTTCTGTGGTTTTCCCGGTTCAAAAATCCGGTGCGGATTTACCTCCGCACCGGATTTTTTTGGCTTTCCGCCGTACAGGAAGGCAAAATCTTATTAAATTTTTCATATTTTTTTAGAAAAACGGTTGTTTTTTCGACTTCCCGTGATTAGATTACAATTGACAAAGAGGGCGAAAAATCATGAAAAAGAAAATCATCTGGACCTTCAACATGGTCGAGATCGTTCTGGCGATGGGGGTTGTCGCCATCGGAATGACCGCCGTGATGGCACTGCTTCCTGTTTCCATGAATGCCTCCCGCGATTCCGTCGGCGATTCCGTCGCCGTCGAAGCCGTCAACTGGTTCACGGGAAGAATCGATCTTGCTTTGCTCAAAGCGACCGATGATGCTTCCTGGCTGACAGCCATCAACAAGTTTGGAGACAATTCATCTTTTACAACCGACCCGAAGCCGGAAAAAATCACAAACTGGCAGACGATCAGCACATCAGGCGACGATGAATCGTTTGTTGCGAATCTTTTAAGGGGCACTGATTCCGACAGCAGAACATGGCTGGCATATAAAGATTCTTCCGGCAGTCAGCTGGCTCAGATCCGTTTCTGCATTTCGAACTTTGACGATCTCAATTATCAGGACAGTCATACTGTGACGTCCGCTTTTGCTGCCAGTGCGGGGAAAAGAGTTCAGGTCGAAGTCAGCTGGCCGACCAATGCCGCCTATGCCAACCGGCAGAAACGAACTTTCGTCTATGACTATTTCAAACCCAGCTTCTGAACGGAGGAAAGCGAAAATGAGAGAGGTTCGCACATTCAAACGTTTCTTCACCGTTCTGGAGCTGGTTGTGGCGATGGCCGTATTTTCGGTCATCACGCTTGCCCTGCTTCAAACCTTCAGTTCGCTCCAGAATCTTTGGAACAGAACCACCACCAGGTCGGAATCTTATGAAACCGGAAGAATGATCATGGATTTCATCTCCAATGATCTGCAGGGGTCATGGTATTCTCCGGATAATTCCAGCGCATGGAAATTCAAATGCTCAGCAGCCGACTGGGCGGCCGGCAGCGTCATGTGGATGATTACATCCAGGAGCGGCACTTATTACGGCGGATCGAAACGCCAGCCGTCCTTGGTCGTCGCCGGATACCAGCTGTCAGCGGCAACGGGCGGACTCTTTGCCCTGAAGCGCATCGTTATTGACAAATGGGATTCTTCCGGAAATCTCAATACCGATTACTTCGAAGCGAGTGACGGAAGCCTGAAAACTTCCCCGCCGTCTTCCTTTACCAATGCTGCGCTGCTTTCAGACCGAATCGTATCCATGAAAGTCCAGATTTTCACGCTGAATGACGAGTCAAAAGCGCTTTCAGCCACAAACGCGCTGGTCTATGACAACGGAACAGCGGAGACGCGGAAATACCCATTGCTGGCGCTGATCACGGTCACGATCGCCGATGATGGAGAGGCTTGGGGAAGAGCTTCCGCTTCCGACAGAGCCCTGTATCAGCGGACTTTTTCCCGCACCGTCATGACAGGCAAGGCGTTCCAATACTAAAAGAAAGGGTTCGGCGATGAAACATAAAACCGGTGCATTTATAAAATCCCAGCGCGGCGTGGCACTCCTCTTTGCTTTGGGAATCGTTGGAATGATGGCCGCTCTTGCAATTGCCTTTTCCTCCATTTCCCTGACGGACAAGGATGTTGCTTCCAACGCTTCCGCCCAGCTTGCCGCAAAATATCTGGCGGAATCCACGGTTCATCGTGTTGCATCCCTGCTGAATTATTCCCCCTCCACCATTGATTCGAAATATCTCGTTTCAGGCGGCGATACCGGAACCAACGCGAATCATTATGATTTTCTCTGGCGGATGCGCATCACAGATCCGGATATTGCAAATTCATCAACAGTAACCACGCCGGAAGGCAAATCCAGACTGTATGAAGAATTGAATTCCAAACTCGTCACTGATTTTTCCATTGCCAATTCGAACTCGAAAAGGGTCACTCCGCTCTGGCAGTATGTCTATGATCAGACATCAACATCATCAAGTGATCCCAAGCCGATTCTTGGCCGCTTTGCCTATGCAACGATCAGAACGACAGGACTCCTTGATGCGCTTGCCCCCATCAGCCAGGATGAAGGAGCTGATTCCACAATAGATAAACGGTTCGGCATTACCACAAAGGAACTTGATCTCCGGCCTTTGACGCAGGAACTGCTGCCAAAATTAAGAAGTTCCATCTTTAAGCCGACCGATCCGACCCAAAACAGATATGACAATAATCTGACCAATGCCATGCTGCAGGCCATAGGTCCTGTCGAATACAATAAACCTGCTTTTTATACGAGTCCGCTTGATTTTCTTACACAACTGGATGCGGCCTATTTAACCAACATGAACCAGATCACTCAGAGCAAACTGTTGCGCGACTGGTTCAGATTCCCAAGAGGGAATCCAACTCGTGAAACGTTTTGGTATGACAACGGTGGTGTTAAGGAGTATTATAAATTTAATCTAAATCGTAGCCCGAACTCGGATGGCAAAAAAGGATGGGATACATTGAGTGTTGCAACGCTATTAGATATTAATAATCTCAGCGAATATACTGCTAAGACTTCTACCCAAACTATTGAACAATGGGAGGAACAGGAAAAGGAAAAAGCACTGAGAGGAACTCAATGCATCCCCTGGATCGCAAATTCCAACTGGACCCCCACCCAGAAAAATCAGGTTGCCGCCAACATCATCGGTTATTTCGATTCCACCGCCATTTCCATAGACCCGACAACGCGCGGGCTCTGGGACAAAAAACTTGTCGCGGGTGACAACGCCGCCAATGCGCCGACCTATACCGGCAACTTCAAGTGCCCACAATTGAACGAAGCTTTGCTCCGTCTAAGCATCAACTTCAAACGTAGCCCCGCTGTGATCGATACGACGACGAACGAATACCTCTACACCATCACACTCACTGCCGAACTGGAAATCGAGACTGCCGATCCCTACAATACGGGGATAGAAAAAGCCAGTTTCATTTTCCCGGACGACCAGAAACCTTCCATCAAGGTCACTATTCCCTCAAATTATAGCTCTTCTGAGGTTACGCTGACGTTTGAAAATTCCTATTCCGCCGTGGGTGCCGCTGAAAAAAAGACGGTCGACGACATCATTTACCGAAGATACAAGATCTCCACCTCTGCCGCGACCTATTCCGTGCGCTCCACCAGCGAGTCCAGCTCCATCAACGTAGTCACGAACACCGTCAAGACGAACCTCGGAGGAATCGAACTTCTCACCGAAGATGGGAAATATCTCGACTATGCAACAGTCCGGGGGACCCCGAACAATACTTCCACTTCCTCCGTATCCGTTGATCTGTCCGTTCCCGACACTTTGCTTTCCAAGACGGCTTATTACACCATCGACCATGAAGTTGTGGATTTCCGCTATAACCTGGATGCCGCCCAGTGGACCACCAGCCGGGAAGTTCCCCTTACGATCGGCACCATCAGCACGGGGAATTCCCTCGAAGCCGCCAACAGCAACGTACCAACGACTTCCACTGACAAAGACCCTGAAACCTCCTACTCCAAACGTCTTTCCACGGACTACATGCGTGCAAGCAGCACAGCTCCGTATGCGGAATCCCTGTGGGAGATCGGCGCGATCAACCGCGGAGCAGCGTATCAGACGATCAACCTGAAAAAGGCGCAGACCGACTGTTATAAATATGATTCGGCCAACCGGATTTTCTATTTCCAGAGCGGGAACGCCGGTGCGGCCGGCAGCTATGACAAAGGCGACGCCAACCTTCTTGACCAGCTGAAAATCAATCCGACTCCGAACGCGACGGTAACCACTGCCACCGGGGTATATGAGCAATATGGAAAAATTGACGTTAACGCTGTAACAGGAAATTATCCTTCAAACAAAACGATTTCTTCTGCGGCAGACTGTCAGGATTTGGAATTCGGCAATCTGGCTGCATTCGCCTCGCTGTTTTATGGAATTCATCTAACCGGCAATCTCAGTTCCTGCAATGATGCTGCCGTCACGATGAACAGCGGAACGGCAATTTCCCTTCCCGAGATCAAAAGCATTGTGGGACAGTTTGCATATTGGAATGACACGCCGTCGAACCTCGGCAATGAATCTGGAAAATACTATAATTTCAAGACACCTGCAGAGATTCTTCGTGCTACTGCGTTCCAGGATGCCTTCAAAAACAGCAAAACAACGGATTCCGCCCAGGAAGAGCTGATCGGCAAGACGATTCAGCTGATGACTGCTTCAGAACAGATCCCAAAACTCGCAGCGAACACTTTGATCGTCGTGGTCATTGCTCAGACCATCAAAGACAATCTGGTCAACAATCCTCCGCCGATCGACTGGAACAACAGCGGTTCTGTTTCGGACTCTCCTTCCACGAACGCCGCATGGAAAAAAGCCGGCTATATGACTGATGACGGAACCATGGTCACAGCCTCGCCTGCGCCGACTGTTTCCGCAACATTTTCCGGAACGGCCCGCGGCACCTATCAGGTCGGGTTCGACAAGATTCTCGCCACACAGAAGATTGTTGCATTCCTTCGGAAAGACCAGAATACAGGCAAATGGAAAGTCGTGAGGATGGACTATGTGGACTAAACTTCTTCCCGTTTTTGCAGTCTCTTTCCTGACGCTGGCCGCCGGAGCGCAGACCGTCAAGCCCGGAACTGCAAAGCCCGGAACCGGACGCCAGAGCCAGGCTCAGCAGACCTCGTCCCGCCAGCAGCACAGCTCCGCCCAGTCGAAGCAGCGCAAGGCGAGCAAAGCCTCCGACTACGACCCGACTGTCCCCACGCTGGACGCCGCGCTGGTCAATTCCATCGTGAGTGAAACCAGAATTAATTTTGTGGAAAACAAGTGGCCACAGACTCTCGCCAAAGTTTATGAAGCGGAAAAGAAGGGCGGGAAAGAACGCCGGATTCCCGGCATTGAACTGATCTCGATCGTTTCCCAGTTCAAGAGCATCTACGACAATCCGGACCTTGAAGAAGTCACCGCCACGCGCAAGGCATGGTTCCGCGAACTCGGCCGCGCGCTCGTCGCCTTCGATTCCCCCCTCCAGATCACCGACGACGCCGCCAACATGAACAGCGAAAAACGCTACGAATACGGGAAATCCCAGATTCCGCCTCTTTCCGCGAACCTTCAGGAAGTTCTCAAGAGCTGGCATCAGTACAAGATCCCGGCCAAGGAACTGAAGACAATCCGGGAACGGAACATCGAACGCCGCCGCGCCGAAATCGAAAAAAAGATGCGCGAAGGAAAACTCTGACATTACAGGAAGGATTCCGACATCATGAAACGATACTTCTTCACACTTGCGGAACTCATGGTCGTCATCGTCATTGCATCTGTGCTCGTTGCGCTTGCACTGCCGGCGTTCACGACGATGTTCAAGGGACAGGGCGTTTCGCTCGCCGCGCGCGAACTCATGGGCAAGATCCGCGCAGCAAGGGCCTATGCCGTGGCCAACCGTGTCGAAGTGGCAGTTGTGTTCCCCTCGAACGAAACCGATTCCAATTTTACTGCAAAAGCCAGATACTCAGCGTACCGCGTCTGCGAAATCTATACCGATGGCTCCACCTGGACGTTCAAAAAGTGGGTGGACGGCGATTCCTGGAACTATCTGCCGAAGGGCGTGATGGTGGGACTCCCCAACGCCGCCGTGCCCTCCGGAACGGCAATCGGCTCCGGCGGAACCGCAAAGTTCTGCCAGTACAATGACAGTACTGGAATAATTTCAAAGAACGCCGCCGCTGACGCATGCAAGACCATAGACAAATGTGATCTTTCCGAACTTGGGGCAACCGATGTCGTGCCTCTTACCAACAGCATCATCATCCGTTCCAGCGGACTCCTGGAAGGCAGCGGCACAAGCAGTCTGACAATTCCACTGCGCGAATTCATCCTTGCCAACAACACGCTGATTCCGGTCCGGAAGGAAGGGACACACGGAAGTTATGTCCCTCTGTTCGTGAATCTGACCGGCAAGACGAAATTCTCGAATACGATTCAGGATTTCTGAATCAGTCATCTCACCGCAGAATGCGGTAGTTGCCGTCGCCGAGGCGCATCAGCCGATGCGCGATCTCCAGGGCGATCAGCTTTCTGGAAAGAAGATTAGCAGCGATCCCGGTTTCGGCGGAAATGCTGTCGAATCCCGAATCTCCGTTTTTCCGCAGAAACGCAAGAATGGCGCGGTCGCTTTCATTGATGGCGGTTTCCGCCATGTCGTTGAAGACGGTCTCGGGGGTCTCCTTGAGAAGCGCGCCGGAATCCTGCTTTTCTTCCGGAGCAAGTCCGGGAAGGAAATCGGAACCGGAAAGGACGTCTTCGAAATTCGTGATGATCCCGGCCTGTCCCGTCTTGATGAGGTTGTTGCACCCCATGGAAAGCTCGGAATCAATGTTTCCGGGCACGGCAAAGACCTGCTTTCCCTGTTCCAGGGCGGCGGCCGCCGTGATCAGCGCTCCGCTGTGAAGTCCCGCCTCGACCACGATCGTGGCAACGGTCAGACCGGAAATGATGCGGTTGCGCATGGGGAAGGAATATTTCGTGGGCGGAAACATCATCGGCTGTTCGGAAACGACGGCACCGCCGTTCTCCACGATTTTCCGCGCAAGCGGGATGTGTTCGCGGGGCTGGATGTTCATGAGCCCGCCGCCCAGGACGGCGACCGTCCGGCCCTTCGACTCGACCACGGCCTCGTGCGCCGCGGCGTCGATCCCGATGGCCAGCCCGGAAACCACGATCCAGCCCGAATACAGCGCGGATTCGGCCAGATGACGCGCCATGCGGACTCCGTAGGCCGTCGGACGGCGCGAGCCCACAATTGCGGCGGAACAGCTTTTCAGCTCCGGCGGAAGAGTCCCGCAGACGTAAAGACAGAGCGGCGCATCCTCCAGGTCCCGGAGCTGTTCCGGATATTCGGGATCGCACCGTGCAAAGACCTTCACTCCGCCGCGCTCGATCCGGGAGAGTTCGTCTTCCAGCGGCTTTCCGGCGTTTTCAAGGATTTTCTGCGCCAGGTCCCGGCTGATCCCGTGAAGAGCGGCAAGTTCTTCCGCGCTGCGTTCGAACACGGCCGCGGCCGATCCGAACTGCTCGATCAGCAGAGCCGAACGGGCCGGACCGATCCCGGCCGTCAGATTCAGAGCAAGATAAGCGTCATGCTCGTTCATAGGCTTTCCAGAAAGGCGAAGACCTTCTCCGGTTCGAATTCCACGATTTCGGCGCGTCCGGTCTCCGGAGACACAATGAAGCGCAGACGTCCGGAGCGGAATTTTTTGTCCCGCAGCATGGCCTTGAAGACTGCTTCGGGGTCGAATTCCGGGACTTCCACAGGCAGGCCGGCGGCGGCAAACAGGGCGCGCTGACGCGCGGCATCCGTCTCCTTCATCCGTCCGCAGGCGGCGGCGAAGCGGGTCATCAGGGCGGCTCCGAGCGCGACGGCTTCCCCGTGCGGAAGAGTGTAGCCGGAAACGGCTTCGAAGGCGTGTCCGAACGTGTGTCCGTAATTCAGGATCGCACGGACCGAATTTTCCTTTTCGTCCTTTGCGACGACCTGCGCCTTGAGCTCGCAGGAACGGCGGATCAGACGGAGCGTGAACGCTTCGTCGCGGGCGCGCAGAAGATCGATTTCGCGCTCGATCCGGGAGAAGAACGGTTCGTCGAGGATGCACGCCATCTTGATGGCTTCGGCGCATCCGCAGCGGTATTCACGGTCGGGAAGTGTGGCGAGGAACCGGGAATTCACGATCACGCCGAGCGGCTGATGGAATGCCCCGATCAGGTTTTTGCCTTCGGGAAGATCGCATCCGGTCTTGCCGCCGACGGAGGAGTCCACCGCCGCAAGCAGGGAAGTCGGGACCTGCAGGAACGATGTTCCGCGCATGAAAATCGCGGAGGCGAATCCGGTCAGGTCTCCGACCACGCCTCCGCCCAAAGCGACGAAAACGGATGAACGGTCGAGTCCGCGCGATGCCGCGGTACGGCAGATATCCTCAACCGTGGTGAACTTTTTGGACTGTTCCCCCGCGGGGAACTCCATGGTGGCAATCTTCGAGGCTCCGGCCTTTCCGAGACATTCGTAAAGCGTACCGAGGTGCAGCGGCGAAACATTGGAATCGGTTATCGCGAAAACGGTTTTCCCGCCGACGTACGGACGGAACAGTTCCGGGGCGAGTTCCCCGCAGAAATGAATGTCATATTCCGCGCCGGGAACCGCAACCTTCAGGATAGAAGATACCTCACTCATGCGCGATCTCTCCCGCAGCGGGCTTCACAACACGGCAGCCCCATTCGGTCAGATGCGAAGCGATGAAGTCGACGACCTTTGCGTGTTCGGCCTTGCCTGCGCCCTCGACCTTCATGATGGGCTCGCCGAAGGCGAACCAGATCGGACGGTCGCGGTGGAGCGGGCCGAGGTCCTTGACGAAGCGGCCGTTGCCGATGAAATCGGTGCGGAGCGCACCCGGAATGATCGGGACTCCCGCCGCGCGCGCGAGCTTCACGCCGATCGTGTTGAAATGGGCGGGATTGAACTCGGCGGAACGCGTGGACTGCGGAAAGACAACCACGGAAATGCCTTCTTTCAGGCGCTGCTGTCCTTCCTCGAGCACGGCGCGGAAGTCGTCGCGCGGATTTTCCCGGCCGACGGGGATGCATTTGAGCGAGCGCATGATGTCGCCGAAGAATGGAACGTCAAACAGCTGCTTCTTGATGACGAAGCAGAAGTTGCGGCGGGGAC
>CAZHPP010000063.1:0-1047 GCA_964534535.1 uncultured Victivallales bacterium
CGTTACGGCCGTTTCGCCGGTTCGTCGTCGGGCTGCGGCTCCACATGGACGACCACGTCCGCAAGCGGGATTAAAGATTGGGGTCAATGTCATCGTCGATGAAGGCATATCTATCCTTTTTTGCGGCATGGCCGTCGGCAAACAGCAGGTTGCATCCGCCACTGTGGCGGTTTGGAATGATCAGCCTGGCGGTTGTCGTCCCGTTTGCGGTACAGTACATGTTTTTCCAGTAGAAAAGATTGTTGTTATAAGTTGCGCCTGAACCAAGATACTGAGAATGCGGCATGGGCGAGTCATAAATCAGAGGTTTTGAACTGTGATGCCGTACTTTTTGATCCGTCATGAAGATGAGAGCCGAATCGTTTTTGAGTCCGCCGAACCAGATATTCCATGCAAAATTGGCAATTCCGTAAATTGTATCTTTCTGTTTTATGGTCGGGCACAGAAACAGCGGATGATGCTGGAGATACAGAATGTCATAGGCATAAACATTCGGCTGCGTGACGTTCATATAGTATCCCAGTTGACGTGCCCAGGCAATGCGGACGGTCAGCGTTTCAGCCTGAGGGTAATACCCGTTGTTGTCGTTGATATAGTTTCCTGCGGCCAATCCGACCTGTTTCAGTTTGCTCGTGCATTCAATCGCTTTGGCTTTTTCCCTTGCCGCGTTCAGCGCAGGCAGGAGCATCCCTGCCAGAATCGCGATGATTGCAATTACGACAAGGAGTTCCACTAAAGTAAAATTGCGATTTGTCTTTCCCATGGTTCAGACTCCTTTATTTTTCAGCTTCTGCGGAAATTTCGATATCGTCAAAGAACACGGGGGCGGAATCTTCCGATTTGGAAAGCATCGGCACGATTACCAGCCCTTTGACACCGGGGGCTTTCACATACAGTACGAACTCTTTCCATTCTTCTGAAGCGGGGAAGCTGGAGGAAACCGTCAGCGACTCGGAAAGCCATGATGGTTTCGAATCCTGAAACTTGACTGTTGCAACAGGAGATCCGCCGCGATATTTTCCCCTGACACGCAGTTTTTTCCCAGAT
>CAZHPP010000063.1:1057-12648 GCA_964534535.1 uncultured Victivallales bacterium
AGCGGAAATGAAGTTGATGAACGTTCCTTTCCCAACGATATTCAGACATGGGGATTTTTCAGTTCCTGCTGTTTCATCGCGGCGGAGCGAATCCCTGTCTCCCGAAATCTGCCAGATGATTCCGGGACGGTTGAAGTCTTCCCGATAGAATGGCGGTGCAAATCTGCATGATTGCCACTCTTTCAGTTCGGATTCGCTGTATGTGACTGTTTCAACCTTGACGTCATCAAGACGGGCAATCCCTGATGATGCCCCGCTTACACCGAACACGAGCACCATGGTAATGCCGTCCTCATCCGGAGCATAGATCGGGATTACGGTTTCATGCCATGGCCCCGGCTGTTCCGTGGCTGCATAATTCTCATCGCGGTTGAAACTGCTGTCCATCCATTTCCCGTTTTTCATCCATCGCACGCTGAAGCCTACCTGGGCGCCGACATCCATCTGAGCATAGGATGTCCAAGCTGAGATACGGTAAAGTTTTCCCCTGACTGCCGGGATATAAGCAAGGCAGCACATGCTGAGACGATTGGCTCCGCTGCAGTCGATTGCAAGCGCGGGAGTCCCATTGCGTCCGCCTGTTTCATCACATATAAACCGGCCGTTGGCTGCGGCTTCTTTCCATGTGCTCCAGATCTTTTTTGTGTTGAAATAATCACTCCATACAGGCTGATTGAAGCAGATCGTCATGGCTCTTTCCCGCAAAGCCTGATTTTCCTTATAAAGCAGCAGTTTCGGTTTCATCTCCAGAAATTTTTTCAGAAAATATTCCGCGCGGGGGCGGTTGGACGATCTTGAGACAGTCTCATGCAGAAGCGCCTCGCATTCTGCAATCATGGATTTCGGCATGGCATCAAGATACGTTGTGTCCGTCCAGTTCAGATAAGTCCTCTGGCGGGAAAAATATGGCGTCTTTCGGACTTCTTCCGATGTCCAGAAACGTTCAATGCGCTCGAAATATTTCTTGAGAGGAACGGCAGCCTGTTTCCCGACTGCGGCACGGCACCAGTCATCAATCAGCTGATCTGGATCAGCACTGACGTCCCATGCGGTTTTAAGCCAGACATAGATCTTGATTGCGTCATGCCAGTTGCCTTCCGGGTAATATTCACCGGAGAGATAGCGTACATTGTGCCGATAAAGTTCTTTCAGGTTTTCAGCGGCAAATCTCGGCGTGATTCTTGGCATCAGATAAGACTGGCCGTAAATGTAGTCATACCAGCCGATCGGCGAGGAGGCCGCCTGAGCCCATCTGTCAAGAAGCTTCAGCGATGTCTTTTTCCGATCCGGAATCTGCCATTGAAGAGTCTCGTATGTGATCTCAGAAATAAGATTCGGCGGCAGTTTCACGCCCGGGGCAGGCTCGGCAACATCGGAATATGCGCTGAAGCAAAACAGAGTCTGCGGACGCTGTTTCGCAATGGCAATACAAAAATTCAGATAGCTGCGGGAACGGTCCGGCAGATCAAGATAATTTTTTTTGGAGCCGTCGCACGCCAGACATCGGGCACATTCACAGTGATGACCGCCATCGTTTACGGTCAGGGAAAAAATCTTTGCGTCCTTTGGAATCCGCGCCAAGGCGGCTTCGACAATGCCCGGAGCGGTAAGGCAAGGCTGATACCAGATGACTTCTCCCGGTTTTGGGAAATAGCGTTTTCCGTTCAGGATGGGATAAAACTCCGGATGAGATTTTTCAAAAACCACAGGCGGAATCAGATTCCACAGATTATGCGTACTATTGCCGCGCTTGTGAAAGTTTCCCCTGTTGGCGACCATCCAGTGATAGTATGTGGCGGCCGGCTCGCTCCTGTGACTTCCTCCGCCAAGAAAACGCCGATAAAACGAAGGGGCGGAAACAATCTCTTTTCGCGGAACGCTGATTGTGGAGCAGTGCGGGATTTCTGTCCCGAGTTCCCCCGGGAACAGCCAGCGGACACCGACATATCTTTCCAGAAAGTCAGAAACGCCGTATTCCAGTCCGCGCAGGCTGCCGCCTGTGATCCGTATGGTGTTTTCATCCGGAAATGAAATGCGGAACCCTTCCGGATCCATGGTCCCGTTTGCCGTGTCCAGTTGAATTCTGACTCTCTTCTTTTCGCCGATTCCCAATCTTGCGCCGGTAGATTTCTCAAGACAGGAAACAAGCCGTTCGGCAAGCTGGTGCCGGTCCGCAGAAAAAATATCATCTTCTTTCTGCGGTTCTGTCCCTGAAAATTCAATCGAAGCTTCCGGACGGCCATCGTGCACGATCATTATTTCCTGCTGCGCAGCATGGAGCACAAGCACCGCACAGCCGGCAAAGAGAATTGACATGATTTTCATTTTCCCGTTTCCTCATGAATGTTACGTCGTTCTGTTATTTATATTATAGCACAAAATCCACATGCAGTTAAGAACAAAAGTCGCAAATGAAAGCATTAAAATCTCAAAATTAATGCATTGCCGGTTGCAATTTCTGGAAACTGGATTTATTATTCTGAAAAGGAGACATGCCGTGCTGTTGAAAAAATCGGATATTTTCAAGGAATTCAGCAATTTTCAAAAATTCATGGGGGAGAACTTTCCTCTGAGCATCTATCTCAGCGATCCGCAGGAGGCAACATCAGTTCATCAGCACGACTTCGTTGAACTTGCTCTTGTGCTGAAGGGAACCGGAAGGCACGAAGGCGAAGGAATAGACTGCATTGTGTCGCGCGGCGACATTCTTGTAATTCCAAGAGGATGCAGACATCGTTATTTCGATGTTGCTCCGGATTTCGCCGTGATGAATATCCTGTTTCTTCCCGAATCGCTCCCTCTGCCGAGGCTTGACATTGCGCTCCTGCCAGGATTTTCGGCGCTGTTTTCCGGAAAGGCATTGGACAATCAGCCCTATGTATTCTTTCACAGTGATAGAGTTGAAACCGAATTTCTGCTTGAAGCAGCACAGGAACTGTACAGGGAAAGCGAGGAACGCACCCCCGGATGCCATTTCATCATTCTGGGGCTCTTCATGACGCTGCTTGGAAAACTTGTCCGGATTTATTCAAAAGGCAACAAGCTGTCGGGAAAACTCTACATCAGCACGGCAGGTGTCATTGCCTGGCTGAACCATCATTACAGGGAGTCCGTCAGAATTGACGAACTCTGCCGGATCGCCGGCATGTCAAGGGCATCGCTGATGCGCAATTTCCGGCGTTCCACAGGCACGACGCCCTTGAAATACCAGCTGTCTCTGCGCATTGCAGAGGCCGTTCAACTTCTGCGGACCACTCCGTATTCTCTTGCGGAGATCGCATCCCGGACCGGATTCGACGATGCAAATTATTTCGGACGGTGTTTCCGGAAAATTGCGGGGACTGCTCCGGGAATTTTCCGCAAGATGCAGCATGCTGAGGCTGATAACCAGTCCCCTGCAATGTAACTCTCCGGAAGTCTGCGCCTGCTACGGCCGTTTCGCCGGTTCGTCGTCGGGCTGAGGCTCCACATGGACGATCACGTCCGCAATGTTCAGCTTGGCTTTGACGAGCCGCGACCGCACATGATGCGCGATCGTATGACCCTGCCGCACCGGAATCGAACCGTCCACACGGATGTGGAGGTCCACATAAATGCGGCTGCCGTATGTGCGGGTGCGCACATGATGGACGGAAAGCACGCCGTCCTCGGAAAGCGCCTCCTCCTCGATGTCCTTTGCGATCGCGAGCGGCGCGCCGTAGTCGGAAAGCTCCATCAGCGCGGGGTGCATGATCTCCCATGCGGCGTAGACAATGAAGAGCGACACGATCAGGGCTCCGAACTGGTCGACCCACCAGAGTTTCGGGAAGACCATCGTAATCAGGATTGCACACGCGACGGGGATCGAGCTCAGGGCGTCGGAACGGTGATGCCACGCGTTTGCTGCCATGGCGGGCGACTTGATTTCAAGGGCAATCCGCTTTGTCCAGCGGTAGAGCCACTCCTTGGAAACAATGGAAACGAGGGCCACCAGGAACGTGATGTCGTGCCGGGCGTCCTCCGCATGCGTGCCGTCGATCCAGGTGTGGACGGCCTGCCAGCCGATTTCGATGCCTGCGAGGGCGAGCAGCAGTCCGATGAAGGCCGTGACCATGGTTTCGATCCGGGCGTGGCCGTACGGATGTTCCGGGTCGGGCGGCTGGCTCCAGTATTTGACTCCGGCGAGCACGGCGATGTCAGTGACAAGGTCGCTGGTGCTGTGGACGCCGTCGGCGATCAGCGCCTGGGAACCGAACAGGAATCCTGCCACGAACTTGGCCGCGGAAAGAAAAATGTTGATGAACATGCCGATCAGCGTGACACGGCTGACGATCTGAACTTCAGGACATTGCATTTATATCAGCTTCTTCATGGAGCGCACGCATTCCGCGAGCGCCGGTTCCGGATTGCCGGAATCGCCCTCGTATTCGAGCGTGAAGGTGCCGGAATAATCCGTATCGGAAAGGAATCCGATGAGTTTTTTCAAGTCAAGACAGCCGGAGCCGACGATGACGTCCGAAGGCTTTCCGGCGCGGTCGAACACGAAATCCTTGATGTGGATTCCGAAGAGCCGCTTCCTGTACTTCTGCGCCGCGGCGACGGGGTCTTCGCCCGAGTCGAGCATCCACGCGGTGTCCAGACACAGCCCGAAGGCGGGCGAAGTCTTTGCAAACACTTCGTCCAGGGCCCACGGTGCGCCGAGCCGGTGCTTCCGTCCGTGGTTGTGGATGGCGATCTTCACGCCGTATTCTTTGCACAGCTTTTCAAGAAGCGGAATCGATTCGGGCGGAAAGTCCGCGTTCAGCGAATCAAGGCCGGCCTTGCGCGCGACCTCGAAATATTTCCTGCAGACGGCCTCGTCCGCGGGAAAGTAATTGACTCCGTACGCCGTGACGTCGATTCCGGCGGCGCGGTATTCCGCGAGCGTGGAATCGGGAGAATCCGCGGAGATGTGGACTCCGCAGAGTTCCACGGCGGAGACTCCGCAGTTTTTCAGGCCGCGGATGACCGAAGCCGTGGTCTTATATTCACGGAAACACCAGCTTTGAATGGCAAGATTTGAATGGATCATCAGAGAGAAGCCTCTTTCACCAGATAGGTTTTTCCCGGTTCGACCGTGAAGGAAATCCGGTCGCCGGAAACTTTGACGGCGGTTCTGGAACCGTCGGAGTTCGAAACAGTCAGATTCTTTCCGCCCGCCGCGACCGTGCAGAGAGAGGGTTCCGCAAGCGTCGTGCGGATCAGCGCCTTCGTGAGGAACGGCCCCTGAGTCCATTCAAGGTCGACGAGGAAGCCGCCGCGGGCGCGGAGTCCGGAAGCCTTTCCCGTACGCATGTTCTGCGGAACGGCGGGCAGGAACCGGAGCACGCCGCCATCCGACTGCAGCAGCGCTTCGCAGAGAACGGCCGCTCCGGCGCAGACCGCATCCGGCTCCATGCCGAACTGCGAATGGAAGGTCATCATGTTTTCCCTCATCGAATTCCGGTACGACTGGATCAGGTTCTGCCGGACTCCCTCCGATTTTGCCAGACGCGCGCACTGGGCGGCGCGGAACAGCCAGAACCACGGATTGTTGTTTTCCGGCTTGAACTTCTTGAGCTCGAGAGTCTTGTAGGCGCAGATCGCGCCGTCGGGGTTGGAATCGGGCGTGATCCATCCGGCGGGATAGACCGCGAACATCTGCGGGAGAGTCGGGTTCGTGTCGTCGGGATTGTCGCGGTCCTCGAACCATTCCTGAAGCGTGCCTTTTCCGCCGATCTTCGGGGAGGGCATGCCTTTTACGATCTCCTGAACTTTCGAGCGCAGGGCAGGGTCGTCCTTCAGAACCTCGGATGCCGTGACGAAGTCCGTCAGCAGACGCCACATGACGGCCTGGGCGAAGGCATTGCCGTCGGAAGGCTTGTCCTCCGGGCGGCCGGGCGAACGGATTCCGCAGACGAGATATCTGCCTTCCGCATTCTTTTTCATGCGGGGCAGGTTCCGGAGGACGGCTTTCTTCAGGAACGGAAACGCCCGTTCCGACAGAAACTTTCTGTCGCGCGAGAAATCCCAGCGGTCGAAATAATGCATGGCGATCCAAGCGTCCGCAAGCGGAAATTCTTCGCCGCGGAATTCGCCGTACTGCGTGAGTTCGGAACGCGGCGCGGAGAAATCGGTCCGGTCAAACAGGTCAAAGAACGGTTCCAGGGTTTCCGGAATTCCGGAAGGCTCGGCGCACCAGTAAAGCATCTGCGTGTGGCCGTCGGGACGATACATCATGAAGGGATTCTGCGCAGCAGGCTGCTTCTTCGCCTGTGTGACGGGGGCCGGCAGTTTCCAGAGTCCGCCGGAGGAAAGCGGAAGATCGCCGCGCGACCCGGAAATCAGCAGATAGCGTCCGTAATGAAACAATGCAGAATAGAAATCGGGGTCGTTCAGCGTGCGGCTGAACGCCTGAACGCGCGAAGAGATCGGCACTCCGCGCATGACCGCAGGAGATTCTTCGGGATCAAGCGAAGAACGGTCAAAGAGACTGCGGCAGTCGGCGATATGCTGTTTCTTCAGGTCGGCATAATCGATTTTTTCCATTTTTTCGAGCGTGGAAAGCACGGCGGAAAGCGGAGCGGTTTTCGTCCTGAATCCGGTCTTCGGATCGGGTGAAAAATCGGTCGCCGCGGCAAGGACGAAATAAAGTTCGCGGAGATTCCTGAATTCGACTTTCGAGCCGGAGACGTTCAGTTTCGAATTCGGCGCGAATACGATGATTTCGCACGCGTAGTTTGTCTTTCCGAGCGACGAGACCGAGCGGAGTTCGACGAGTTCCTCCGATTTCAGGACGGCTTCCGTTTTTGCGCCGCGGAAGTCCGAATAGTCGAACGAGCCGGAAAGCTCCGGGACCGCGCCTTTTTCAGCGCCCTCGGCCGTGATCTTCATGACGGCGACCTTTGCGGGGTGGCTGATGAAGAACTCTTTTTTTACCTTCACGCCGCCGATTTCGAATTCTGCGGTCTGGACGGCATCTTCGAGTGAAAGTCTGCGGCTGTAGCCGGAAACGAGCGTTTCCTCCGGACCGGGCATTTTCCCGCTGACGAGCATGATTTCGCCGAGCTGGAGCACGCCGCTGCCGTGATTCGCGTGAAAGTTGAAGCGGTAGAATTTATATTCGCCCGGCTTTGCAATCTTGAAGACATACGGCTCGAAACGGCGGCTGAACCACATGTTGTCCTTCATGGAGTCGATTTCGGTCCACTGCTTTGCGTCGGCGGAACCTTCCAGAGTCCATGTGCGGGGGTCTCCCTGAACCGGAGGAACTCCGAAGATGGTGTAGAAATCGGCTTTTTCAGGCTTGTCGAGCTCGAACTGGAGCACAACGGGCTTTTTTGCAATGTCGCCGCGGAGAATGGAGGCATGCGCATGGAGATCGCCGTCAAAGGCCTGGGATGCCGGATTGTCTCCGCTGATGTTCTGTCCGCTGACGATGGAGGCGTTTTTCCCGTGGAAGAATTTGAGTCCGCCGGAAAAGCCGGTGAAAATGAACCGGGCAGTGCCGAGCGGGGCGAGGATATGGGAATCGGGATCCCGGAGTGAATTCAGGGTGAAGACGGTGGTATCGCAGAACGGATTGCCGCCGTTCAGGGCGCCGAGCGTGCCGTTCCCGAGGGGGAACGCCTGCGCCTGGAGCGCATGCGCGGAAGTGTCGCTGAACAGGACGGGGGCAGCGCAGAATGCGCTGTATGCCAGCATCAGGAACAGAAACGACGCGATATGTTTCATGATCAGATTTCCTTTTTTTCGATTCGTAAATATAGAACGCATTTGTGCGAATTGCAAGAAGGAAGCGTCATTTTCCGGGAGAGTTCGAGGACGTATTCTGGAAAACCGCCGGAAAAGTTCAACCGTCAGCGGCGAGGCTGTTCCCTTGCAAAGCGTTTTTTGTCCGCTTCGCGGAAATAATAGGAAAGCACGGCGGAAACGCCGGAACCGTAAAGCGAAAGGAACCCGATTCCTTCCCAGCCGGATTCGCCGAGATATGTGGCGGCGACCGCGGCAATCCCGGCGCCGAGGCCGATCCAGGTCAGCCAGAAGAATACAATGCACTTCACGCCGCAGCGGAATTCGGTCATTTGAGGTCCTTCAGGAACTTGAGGTCCATCAGCCACGGCGGACGCACGTCGCACAGCGAATGCAGGATGTTCCGGCGGACGTCCGGAATCCGCTGTTCGAGTTCGGCCAGCAGATGCCTTCCGAACGCGCGGTCGCCGTCGGATTCAAGCTGTTTCCGGTAGAGGCATTCGCCCCGGACGGGGAATTCGAACTCCTTTGCTGCCTCCTTCACGGTCTTTTCGTCGATGCAGACGAACGGCCGGATCACGCGCACGGAACCTTCCTCGGAAGGTACGTTCGGCCCCATCGAGGTGATTCCGCCTCCGCGCGTGAGGCTGATCAGAAAGGAAATGATCACGTCGTCGAGGTGCTGTCCGAGCGCAAGTTTGTTGCATTTGAGTTTGCGCGCGAGCGTGTAAAGGCACCCGCGGCGCAGACGCGAACAGAGGAAGCACGGACGGTCGAGCAGGTCCTTTTCCTTCAGCATGGAAGGAACGTCGAGCGGGATCAGGTGGTGCTTCACGCCGAGCGATTCGCAGAAATCGTGCGTGCCGCGGGCGTCGAATCCCGGGAACTGCGGGTCGTAGGTCGCGGCTTCGAGTTCGAAATGGAAGGGGGCTCGCTTCTGCAGACGGGTCAGGAACATCAGCAGCACCATGCTGTCGAGTCCGCCGGAAAGGCCGATCAGCAGACGGTCGCCCTCCCGGATCATCCGGTAGTCGGAAGCGGCCTGGCCGCCGAGACGGCAGACCTTCGCGAACGCGCCGCCTTTCATTTGTCTTTCGGGGATCCGAGCGCGCGGAGTTTGACTCCTGCCTCGCGCAGGATCTTGGAGGAGGTGGCGTCGATCGAATAGCGTTCGCGGTAGACGACTTCCCGGATTCCCGCGTTGATGATCATTTTTGCGCAGAGCAGACACGGGCTGAACGTGGTGTAAAGCGTGGCGCCGTTCACGGAAGCCCCCAGATAGGCGGCGGAAACGATCGCGTTCTCCTCGCCGTGACAGCACAGACATTCGGAAAGGTCGTGTCCGGAGGGAGTATCCGAGGCGCAGCGGGGACATCCGCCCTCGTCGCAGTTCTTGATTCCGCGCGGTGTGCCGTTGTATCCGGTGGAAATGATGCGCCGGTCCTTGACGATCACGGCCGCGACGTGCCTGCGGAGGCAGTTGCTGCGGGAAGCCACGATTCCCGCGATCTCCATGAAGTATTCATCCCAGTCCGGACGTTTTTCCTTTTCCATGACAGACTCTTTCCTTTGAGGTTAGAACCCGAGTTCGGGTTGTTCGATTCCCCAGTTTTCCTCGCCGTCCGCACCGGATTTTCCGGAGCCGGCAGGCTTCTGAGCGGGCTTGTCTGCAGGAGCTTTTCTTGCGGGCTTTTCCGGCTCCGGCTTCTGCGGAACGGGCTTTTCTGGTTCAGGCTCCTGTTTCTGCTTTTTCCCGGCGGGAGCTTTTCTTGCGGGCTTTTTCGCAGGGATTTTTTCCGGTTCGGGCTGCGGAGTTTCCGGCGCTTCCGGCTCTGCCGGCGGTTCCGGTTCCGGCTTTTCCGTCTCGGCGGGAGCATTTTCCGGCTCGGACGGAGCCGCGGGCGGAGGCGTCCCGGAGGAGGGCGCCGAATCCGGCGGCTCCGGGGCGTTCGGGTCCGGCTCGTCGAGATAGCGGATGAAGGTGATCTTCAGGAGCTTCCGCAGGAAGAGAAGCTGTCCGCCGGCATGCGCCGAGCGCATGGGCGCCTGGGAAAGGTCGAGCTGCTGGGTCTTGCGGGCCTTGATCGGCGTGTCGATCTGGCATTCGTAGAGCGCGTTGGGGCGCGGCGTGATGAGTTCCAGACGGCAGTGGTCGGGGCAGATGCGGTATTCCTTGTCCGTGATGAACTTGTCGATCACGGTGCGCTTGCCGTAGACTTTTCCGGTGCGGATGTCCGAATAGACGACTCCGAGCACCTGTTCCTTGTCGTATTTGCGGAACTCGTAGAGCTTGTCGATGAAGATCTTGTCCGGGATTCCGATCACGCGGTAGGTTCCGCGGCGTTCGACGCAGAGCAGGTGGTCGACCTCGGAGCAGATCACGAAGTCCTCGCTGCGGACGTTCGTGCCGATGTAGCAGCCCTTGCGGTCCCAGCCGACGCGGATGTTGTTGAGCGCGATGGCCTTCACGTCGATCTTGTCGAATCCGTGGAGGTTGATTTCGGTGCGGCGGGGGAAATCCTTTCCGTGTTCGTCGATCAGGTTCTTCAGGTAGCGGACGGCGTATTTCTTGAGCTGGCGGAGATTCTTCTTGGCGGTGTCGAGGTCGGTCTTCATCTCCTCCATTTCGTGGCGGTTCTGCTCGATGTCGAAGAGCGAGATGCGGCGGATCGGAATGGCGAGCAGCTTTTCGATTTCCTCGTCGGGGATGATGCCTTTGGTGAGCTGGGCCAGGCGCGCGGCAACCTCCGGAATCTTGTCTGCCAGACCGCGGGCCTCCACGTTTTCCTTCAGCTGTTCCACATAGGGGAGCCACTCGTCCCGGAACTTGTCGAGTCCGGCGCGGACTTCCTTCTGGACGGCCTCGAAGGTCTTGCACTGTTCGATCTTCTTGTAGAGGCGCTCCTCCACGAAGATCTGGGCGAGGGTGCGGAAGAGGATCTTGTCCAGCAGTTTTCCGATCTCGATGTTGAGTTCGGACTTGAGGTACATGAGCAGACGGTCCGTATTGCGGCGGACGACATCCGAAACGTTCATGCGGACCGGCTTGTTCTCGCAGATGACCATCAGGCTGGGCGAGACGGGGATCGAGCAGTCGGTATATTTGTAGAGCGCCTGGATGCAGCGCTGCGGATCGTATCCGCGCTGGGGCACGATTTCGATGCACGCCTCGGCGGCGGTCAGGTCCTGGATGGATGCAATCTTGATCTTCCCGGCCTGGGAGGCCTTTTCGATCGAATCCATGAGCTTTTTCGTGGTCGTGAAGGCCGGAATCTCCTTGACGATGAGCGTGCGGCCTTCGGTTTCGATTTTTGCGCGGAGGATGATCCTGCCGTTGCCGTCCTGATAGTCGGAGGCGTCCATGATTCCGCCCTGCGGGAAGTCCGGGTAGAGCTGGAACGGCTGCCCTTCCAGAATGGCGATCTGGGCATTGAGCAGCTCGGTGAAGTTGTGGGACATGATCTTGGTGGCCGTGCCGACGGCGATTCCGTCGGAGCCCAGCAGCAGGAGCGAGGGGATCTTGATCGGCAGGACGACGGGCTCGCGGTTGCGGCCGTCGTAGGAGTCGACAAGCTCGGTAATGTCGTCGTTGAAGAGCACTTCGCGTCCGAGCTGGGAAAGTCGGGCTTCGATGTACCGGGGTGCGGCCGCGTCGTCGCCGGTGATGATGTTTCCAAAGTTGCCCTGGCGGTCGATGAAGAGCCCCTTGTTGGCCAGGACCACGAGCGCCTCGTAGATGGAGGCGTCGCCGTGGGGATGGAACTTCATGGTGTCGCCGACGATTCCCGCGACCTTGTGGAAGGTGCCGTTGTCGATGCGGTGGAGGACCCAGAGGATTCTGC
>CAZHPP010000064.1:0-12513 GCA_964534535.1 uncultured Victivallales bacterium
GCATAATAACTGAACTCTCTTTCCAAGTCAGTGCCATTTTGGCAGTCTTGTCCCCTCTTCTTTCATGAAAAATCTGTCAGGAAAATCCGTCTCCGAGCTTGCATTTTCCCGAACCGATGCTATATTGACGGAATCAGTAAAAGTCAGGGAACGGATCCCCGTAAAAAATGGGTCCGCCTTGAATTTTTATTGAAAATGCTGTATTGTCAAGCTTGTCAGTGAGAGATGCGGAGACGTAGCTCAATTGGTTAGAGTGCCACCCTGTCACGGTGGATGTTACGGGTTCGAGTCCCGCCGTCTTCGCCATTTTTTCTCACACATTCCTTTCGCTTTGATGCGGAGACGTAGCTCAATTGGTTAGAGTGCCACCCTGTCACGGTGGATGTTACGGGTTCGAGTCCCGCCGTCTTCGCCATTTTTTTATTTTATTTTCCCCCTCGCACAGGAAAAACACGATTGCAATCTTCCGCAGACAGTGTACAGTAAAAGATTTATTTCACTGCGGGAAGGAGACCTGATGCGGAATGGACCGTTCGGGAAATGATTTCAGCAAGGGCAGCATCTGCCGGAATATCATGAGTCTTGCGCTGCCAATGACTCTGGCCCAGCTGATCAACGTCCTTTACAGCATCGTCGACCGCATCTACATCGGACATATTCCCAATGCCTCAACGGACGCCTTGACCGGGATCGGGCTTTCCCTGCCCGTCATTACGATCATCTCCGCATTTGCCTATCTGTTCGGGATGGGCGGAGCTCCTCTGTGCTCCATTGACCGCGGTGCGCGCAAATTCAAGCGGGCGGAAGACATCATGGGAAACGTGTTCGTCATGCTGCTGATTTCGGGCGCCTTCATGACGGTTTTCTTCGAGATCTTTCAGACACCCGTTCTCCGACAATTCGGCGCCAGCGAAAAGACACTGCCCTATGCGTCCGCCTATCTCTCGATCTATCTGCTGGGAACCGTTTTCGCGATGATCGGGACCGGCATGAACAGCTTCATCAACGCGCAGGGATTCGGCAAGACCGGCATGTGCACGATTCTGCTCGGCGCCCTGCTGAACATCGTTCTGGATCCTCTCTTCATCTTCACATTCGGCATGGGAATCCGCGGCGCGGCAATCGCCACCGTGATCTCGCAGGGCGCCTCGGCGGCATGGGTGCTGATTTTCCTGGCGGGGAAGACGGCCCTGCTCCGGCTGAGTTTCCGGACCATGAAGCTTTCCATCCCGATCCTGAAGCAGATCGTCTCGCTCGGAATGTCGGGGTTCGTCATGTATCTTTCCACCGGAATCGTCCAAGTCGCCTGCAACTCCTCCCTTGCGAAATACGGCGGAGACCTCTGCATCGGAATCATGACGGTCCTGACTTCCATCCGGGAAATCGTCTATCTTCCGCTGAGCGGGCTGACCGGAGGCGCGCAGCCGGTGATCGGATACAATTACGGCGCGGCAGAATACGGGCGCGTGCGGAAAAGCATTTCGTTCATGACGTTTTCGTGTCTGATTTTCTCGCTGGCCGCATGGGCCGTTCTGCTGCTCTTTCCGCGGGCGATTCTCGGAATCTTCAGCAGCGACCCCGACATGCTGCGCTCCGGAGTTCCCGCCATGTATATTTACTTTTTCGGGCTTTTCATGGCGGCGTTCCAGTTTTCCGGACAATTCACATTCGTCGCGCTCGGAAAACCGAAGCAGGCGATCTTCTTTTCGACCCTGCGGAAGGTCATCATCGTCGTTCCGCTCACCATCTTTCTGCCGATGATCCCGCGTCTGGGCGCGGACGGAGTCTTTCTGGCCGAACCGATTTCGAACTTCATCAGCGGAGCCGCCTGCTGGCTGACCATGTACCTGACGATTCTGAAGAAGCTTCCCGCCGGAGCCAAGGCGGCCGCCTGACGGGACATCGGCTCATTTCTTCCGGAGGACGGCCGCAATGAAGTCCAGATATTTCCCGGCCCCGGCGTCCATGGACTTCCGGTCGCCGCGCGCATATTCATTGTCGCAGGAAAGCCAGTCGAGCCAGACTTCTTCATTGCTTTCCATTTCCGAGATTGAAACGAGCTCCGCGCCGGCCGATTTTCCAAAAATCGCGCGCCAGTACGGGATGTCATGGAGATAGTCCAGCTGCTCCGGAGTCCAGGAAAGCAGAAGTTCCGGCGGAAGATGCGCGTGAAGATCGCGCTTCATCCCGGGGAACGAAAGATAAAGCATTCCGCCGGGTCTGACGCAGGGCAGGAGCTTTGAATCCAGATACGAATCATTCCGCCCGAAATAATTGTACGAGTCGATGCTGACGACGGCATCGAAGAATTCATGTTCGAACGGGAGCTGTTCCGCGTCGGCCTTTACGGGAACGATCCGATCACGGTTCAGTCCCATGGAATCGAAGAACTTCCTGTTTTCCGCGGGATCGCTCCACAGATCCGCGGCATAGACCCGGAACCCGTATTCCTTCGCCAGAAACACGCTGGTGAGCCCCTGTCCGCTTCCCAGGTCGAGCACCCTGGCATCCGCGGGGATTCTGTGGTTCCGCAGCAGCTCCTCGGCGAGCTTGACGGGGTTCGGTCCCATGATTTTCGAACGGAGTTCCGGCACATCGTACTTTTCACTTTTCGGATAATTCACGGCAGAAATCCTTTCAGATGTTTTTTAAGTTCACGGAGTGCGTTTTTCCCGTCTTCGGGAGAATCACTCCTGTTCAGAAGGAAATAGAACGGGGAATAAAACCGGAGCGCGGCGTCCGTCGGACACGGAATTCCGTTCGCCCGGAACAAATCCGTCACATACTCCAGCACGCCGCCGCCGAAATACTGCCGGTAAAGCGCGGACATTTCCGGAGTCCGGTACTGTTCCAGTGTCAGCATCCGGCGGAATGCCGAGGCAAACGGGTCTTCCGTCCAGTACCGGAACATGGAAAGCGTGAACTGTTTCAGGTTCCGGATCGAAGTTTTCCGGTACTCTTCCGGAGTTTCAGCAAACGTTTTTTCCGGGACGCGGTCCTCCGATGCGTTTTCCCTGTCACGCTCCTCCATGCGGCGGAGAATGCTTTCAAAAATTTCGCGCTTGCTCCCGAAATGCCGGTAGAGCGCACCCTGCGTGATTCCGAGCCTTCCGGCAATGTCCCGCACGGAAACAGCCTCATAGCCATTCTGCGCGAACAGCTTCAGCGATTCAAAAAGTATTTTTTCCTTTGTCGTCTTCATGCAGCCTCGAAATGTAAACATTCGTTTACTTATACTATAACCGGACTTTCGCTCTTTGTCAAGCTCCGGTTAAAAAAATTGACGGCGTACAATACTGTTCTGCCGTTCCGGGAGCAGTTTTCAGTGGAACGGATCATGAAAACGTGAAAATGGAAAATGACGAAATCGACATGTGCCGCGGTCCGCTGTCCGGCAAGATTGTGCTCTTCGCCCTGCCCCCATGCCGATCTCTGCGCCGAAACAAGATGAGAAGATGTTCCGGCCCGCGCTGAAATCTCCCGGCAGGACACGAGCAGCCCTGCCCCAGAATTCGGGGGAAAGAATCAGCGTCCGACACAAATCACATGTCGGGGAAAATGGAGTCTGCAAGCCCTCAGAAGGAAAGCATTCTGAATTGCATTTTCCGGTATTGATGATATAGTACCGGATTGTCATCAGCAGAAAGGCCGGGCATGAAACATTTCAGCAGAAGAAACGCATGGGACAGCAGCAGAAACGGGACAGCCGTCTTTGTTTCCGCCGCCCTGTTCTGCGCCCCGCCGCCACCGCCTGCAGTCCGCTGACCGGATCCGGAAGGAAATTCTGTTCCGGACCGTCCGTTTCCCCCTTATTCCGCACGCCACGCGCACGGAAACCTTTTTTCACTGCAGGAAATTATAAGACATGAATCACCTGAAAAGACTTTCGATTGCCGCCGCGCTCGGCTCCATGTTGAGCGTCCAGGGCGGAGCTTCCATTGCAAAATATCTTTTTCATCTTCTCGGCCCGGCGGGCGCAACAACACTCCGAATCGGGATTTCCGGAATTCTGCTCGCCGTCATCAACCGACCCGACTTCCGGCGGTTCACCCGGCAGGAATGGCGCTATGCGCTATGCTACGGACTTGCCATCGGCACGATGAATCTCTCCTTTTACTACGGGATTCAGCGTGTTCCGCTGGGACTGGGCGTGACCGTTGAATTCATCGGGCCGCTCACGCTGGCCTTTCTTGCATCGCGCAGGGCCGCCGATTTTCTCTGGGCCGCTTTGGCCGGAACCGGCATTGCGCTCATCGTTCCGTGGCGGGGCGGAAGCGTTGATCCGCTCGGACTGATGTTTGTCCTGCTCGCCGGGATTCTCTGGGCCGTCTATATTGTTGCGGGCGGAAAGATTTCCCGGAAAATGAAGAGTTCCGATGCCGTGACCAGCGGCATGTGCATTGCCGCGCTTCTCGTGCTTCCCTTCGGAATCCTGAGCGGAGACCTTTTTCATCTCAACGGGAAACTTCTTCTTCTGGGACTCGGGATTGCCGTCTTTTCGAGCGCGCTTCCCTTCACGCTCGATCTCATGGCGCTGAAGAACATTCCCTCGAAGACATTCAGCATCCTGCAGAGCCTGCAGCCGGCCTTCGGTGCGCTTTCCGGACTTGTCTTCCTGGGGGAAATGCTTTCTCCCGCCCAATGGATTGCCATCCTGTGCGTGGTGCTGGCCAGTCTGGGGACCTCCCTCTGCGCTGAAACGCGGTGAATTGCTGCATCGACATCTCCCGCTGGACAGAGCAAAAAATTATTTCCCTGCAGCGATGACCGAAAATTTCTGCTGGCTGTAAATGCAGTCCGCATGCGGGAATCCGCTGGCTTTCAGCATGGAAATTTCCGTTCCCAGAGAACATTCCCGGTCCAGCCTGCGGCGCTCGCGCCAGCGGGCAAGCTCCGACTCGGAAAGCCCGCTCCCGTGAAGCTGCGCGATCCAATACGAATCGAACTTCGCGCTCATTTCCGGCGCATCGGCGCAGAACTGGTCGTAATTGACGAACATGCCGCCCTGCGGAAGTTGATCGCAAATCCGGCGGAAGAGCTCCATTTTCCGCCCGTCCTCCAGATGGTGGATCGAAAGCGCCGAAACGATCAGATCGAAGCCGCCTTCCGGCAGTTTCAGCGAATAGTCCTCCGTCAGGAACCGGACGTTCGGGAGACCGGCAAAACGCCCGCGGGCAACCTCGAGCATCTGATCCGCGATGTCGACCAGAACATATTCGGCGTGCGGGAAGTGTCGGAAGTAGAACATGCTCAGGAGACCGGTCCCCGCGCCCAGATCCAGAATCCGCTTCGGTTCCCGGAGTCCGGCGGCGACGAACGCCGTTGCCGTTCCATAGTAATCGTCGAAGCAGGGGATGAATTTTCTGCGCCCGGAATCGTATTCGCGCGCAATAGCATTGAACTGTTCTTCCATCTTCATTTTCAGGGTCTCCTTGTGACAATGTCATTCATCGGATTATAACCGCACTTCCGCTCTTTGTCAAATGACGGTTGAAAAAATCAGATTGACGGCGTACAGTACTGTTCTGCCGCTCCGGGAGCGGTTCTTCAGTGAAACAGAAATGAAACCGGGAAAATGAAAAATTACGAAATCGACATGTGCCGCGGCCCGCTGCTCGGCAAGATCGTGCTCTTCGCCCTGCCCCTGATGCTGACTTATATTCTGCAGCTGCTCTTCAACGCCGCAGACCTGATCGTGATCGGGCACTATGCCAGCCACAATTCCATGGCCGCCGTGGGCGCGACCATGAACCTGAACGCGCTGGTCGTGAACATCTTCATCGGGCTTTCGGTCGGAACGAACGTCGTCGCGGCCCGGTTTCAGGGGGCAAAAGACACGCGGAAAATCCGGGCGGCCGTGCACACGTCCATGGCGGTTGCGTTTTACGGCGGACGTCTTCTGACAGTCATCGGACTTCTCGCCGCGAAGCCGCTGCTGGTCCTGATGAATACGCCCCCGGAAGTCCTGCCGCTTTCCTGCACCTATATCTGGATCTGCTTCTGCGCGATTCCGTTCATCATGCTCTACAACTTCGGATGCGCCGTCCTGCGGGCGGTCGGGGACACGCGCAGACCGCTGATCTTTCTGGTGATCGCCGGAATCGTGAACGTCCTGCTGAACATGTTCTTTGTGATCGTCTGCGGCATGGATGTCGGCGGAGTGGCGCTGGCGACCGCGATCTCCCACGGGATTGCGGCCTCCCTGATCCTGTGGACTCTTTTCACTTCGCGCGAAGGATACGGTCTCCGGCTGAAGGAACTCCGGATCGACGGAAAAATCTTCCGGGAGATTCTGAAGATCGGAGTGCCGGCCGGACTCCAGAGTTCCTGTTTCGCCATTTCGAACATGATCATCCAGTCCTCGATCAACTCCTTCGGCGCCGTCGCCATGGCCGGAACGACCGCGGCAATGGGACTCGAAGGAATCGTCTACGTCGGCTCGTTCTCCTTCCATCAGACGGCCATCTCCTTCACGGCGCAGAATCTCGGCGGACAGAAGTACAAGCGGATTCTGAAGAGCCTGTTCTGGTGTTTTTTCTGCGCAGTGCTGGCGTGTGCCGCCATGGGATTCGGGTTCTATTGTTCCGGACGCACGCTTCTGGCGGTTTTCGACCCGAATCCGGAAGTGATCAGCTGGGGAATGCTCCGCATGAAAGTCCTCTTCACGACCTACGCGCTCTGCGGAATCATGGACGTGGCAAGCGGCGGACTCAGGGGACTCGGGTATTCCCTGACTTCGACTGTTGTTTCCCTGGCAGGGGCATGCGTCTTCCGCATCTGGTGGGTGCTTGCGGTCTTCCCGAAGCACCGGAGCATGGGAAACCTGATGCTTTCGTATCCGATCTCCTGGTTTCTTGTGTCGCTGATCAGCTGCGTGCTGCTGACCTTCGCCTACCGGAAGATTCTCCGGACGCAGTGTCATCTTGAGCCGGTATGGCTCAACTGGAAGCCGTTCCTGCCGAAGGGACCGCGCTTCCTGGCCGGCTCGAAATAAGCGCTGCGGAAGGACTTCTTCAGGCTTTCCGGCGCGCCCGCCTCCGCGCGGCAAATCCGGAGAGCGTGAACAGATAAAGGAACAGGGTCGCCAGACAGATCACAGCCCCCTGAAGGAACGTATAGCGGTATCCCAGATATTCGATGCAGAATCCGCCCGCGGCGCTGCCCATGGCCAGCCCCAGATCGCATGCCCCGTTGAAGGCGGCTGTGGCCGTCCCCCGCCGGGCTTCCGAACACCGGGCAATGCAGAACACGTTGATCTGCGGATTGTACGCTCCCACGCAGAGTCCGAGAACCGCCATTCCCAGATCCATCTGCCACGGCGACGAACAGAAGGCCACAAGAACCAGCGCGGCCGCTCCGCAGAAATAAGCGGGGAGCATCACGACGTCCGAACCGTTCCGGTCGCTCATGCGTCCGGCAAACAGCCGCGAGCCGAACAGTCCCGCGGCATACATGACGAAGGCGAATCCCACATTCGCCCACCCTTTCTCGAGGCCGTATCCGGTAAGATAGACGATGAGCGGGGAATAGGCAAAGGACATCAGGAATCCGATCAGGACCGGCAGAATGACTCCCGATTCGAACCCGAGAAATGTTTTCGGGAGCGGCTTCTGCGGTCCGTTCCGCTTCTGACGGTGTTCCGGCGGAAAATTACACTTCCCGGAACGGATGAATCCGGTCAGGATCAGGGCTGCGGCGCAGATCGCTCCGGCCGTCGTAAACAGCGTGTGATATTCGGAAACGGCGTTCCCGGAAACGATCGTCAGCGCGATGGACGGGCCGACCGCCATGGCCAGGACGTTCCCGATCGTGAAGTAGCCCATGCCCTCCGCAATGCGTTTCGGCGGGACCAGATACGAAGCCGCCGTTCCGCCTGCAGTGGAATAGATCGAATATCCGATTCCGTGGGCGACGCGCAGCAGCACCAGCAGCAGGACCGCTTCTGTGAGGTCGTATGCGAAGCAGGCCGCCATGCACAGCGCCGCGCTGAGGAGCATCAGCACATGCGTTCCGTATTTCTGGACCATGAGCCCGTTCACGAAGCGCATTCCCACGGAACCGAAATAAAAGGAGGCCGTCAGCACGCCCGCCCAGATTCCGGGGTGCCCGATCAGGCCGGCATAGACGGCAATGGAAGCGGCAAAGTAATAGTTTGCGCATGAGATCAGCAGCAGGCCGGTCATCAGGCAGGTGAAGTCCTTCGTCCAGATTCTTTCTTCGTTCAAGATAACGCCTTCTTTCCAGGTTCATGAAATAAACAGAATACACCTTCCAACCGCTGTAAGTCAAGGAAACAGATAAAAAAAAGGCCATGTTCTGCGTAATGACTGATTTTAAGGCGTTTCCAATGGGCTGCCCGCCCATTGAACCCTCGGCAGGACTCGAAGAGCCCTGCACCCTGCGCAAAAAATCATTTTTTTGCGCTCGCCTTTTTATCGACACCTGTCGACAAGTCTGAACTACCGCTGCGGGATTCCCAGCAGTTTCAGAAGCAGCGGAATGGCAGATTCGAATTCCGTGCCATACCAGTGATGGGCGGGATCCGCAAGCGTGACGCGGATGCATTCAAAGGAATATTCCACCGCGATCCGAAGAGCCTCTTCCAGCGTTTTTCCCCTGACAATGGCGGCAAAGCATGCACTGGCAAAGATATCGCCCGTGCCGTGGAAGGCCGCGGGAAGATGCTTCGTATAACAGGTGTAATACTGATCCGTGAGGCTGTCATACGCGACAGCGCCGCAATGATCGGGATCGGGAAGGACACCGGTAAGCACGGCGGTGCGGCAGCCGAGTCCGCAGAGTCTGCGGAGCATCGGACGGAGCTTCGATTCCGGGCAGTCGTTTCCGGGATAGGGTTCGCCGAGCATGAAGGCGGCTTCGGTGAGGTTCGGGACAATGATGTCTGCATAGGCGCAGAGGCCGGACATCCGTTTGGCAAATTCAGGGGTGAATCCGGGATAGAGCTTTCCGTTGTCGCCCAGCACGGGATCGACGAACCGGACCATTTCCGGATGCCGGAAGCCCGTAAAGATTTTTTCCACGAGTTCGATCTGGCGGGGCGAGCCGAGATATCCGGTGTAAATGCCGTCGAAGGTGAATTTTTCCTGTTTCCAGTGATCCGCGATCGGCTGGAAATCGTCCGTGAGATCGCGGAAGGTAAATCCCTTGAACCCGGTATGCGTGGAAAGCACAGCGGTCGGAAGAATGGCGGTTTCGAGTCCGGAAGCCGAAAGGATCGGCAGGGCCACGGTCAGCGAACAGCTGCCGATGCAGGAAATATCCTGAATGGATAAAACGCGTTTCGTTTTCAAGTCTCCTTATGATAAATTCAGGAACGTAAAATATAACACGGATTCATGACATTGCAAGATGCTGTTTCCAAAAAAAAAGACTCCGGGATGAGTTCCGCCGTCCTTCCGGTTCGCTCATGGAAAAAAACAGCCGGAAAAACGAAAGATCAGTTGACTTACAGCGGCTGTAAGGTGTAAATTACCTGCATTGCAGCAACAGCGTCAAAGCCGGAAAGGATGCGACCGATATGAAATCAAAAGTGTACTTCACCAATTTCAGGACGGAATTTCACGGAACGAGTCTGCTGGACAAACTTCAGCGTCTCATGAAGACGGCCGGATTCGAAACGATCGATTTCAAGGACAAGTTTGCCGCGATCAAGATGCATTTCGGCGAACTCGGAAACCTTGCCTACCTCCGCCCGAACTATGCAAGGGCCGTGGCGGAATATGTGAAGCGCTGCGGCGGAAAACCGTTCCTGACCGACTGCAACACGCTGTATGTGGGCGGACGCAAGAACGCGCTGGAACATCTGGAGACAGCCGCGCTGAACGGCTTTTCCGTACAGTCGGCCGGATGCCAGATCCTGATCGCCGACGGACTCAAAGGAAACGACGAAGTCGATGTCCCCGTTCCGAACGGCAAATACTTCAAGACAGCCAAAATCGGCCGGAGCGTGATGGATGCCGACGTCTTCATCAGCCTCACCCATTTCAAGGGACACGAGAAGATGGGAATCGGCGGGGCGATCAAGAACATCGGCATGGGCTGCGGCTCGCGCGCCGGAAAAATGGAAATGCACAGCGACGGCAAGCCCGACCTGGACCAGTCGCTCTGCGTCGGATGCGGAATCTGCCGGAAGAACTGCGCGAACAATGCGCTCACGCTCGTCGGCCGCAAGATGACGATCGACCACAGCCGCTGCGTCGGATGCGGCCGGTGCATCAGCGCGTGCCCGAAGGACGCGCTCCAGGCGACCTGGGATCAGGAAGACACGCTGCTCGATGAAAAGACCGCGGAATACGCTTATGCCGTCGTGCATGGGCGTCCGCAGTTCCACATCAGCCTGATGTGCGACATCACGCCGAACTGCGACTGCCACGGGGAAAACGACGCGCCGATTCTTCCGAACATCGGCATGGCGGCGAGTTTCGACCCTGTGGCGCTTGACGTTGCCTGCTGCGACCTCTGCAACCGCACGCCGCGGATCGCCGGCACCTGGATGGACAACTGTCCGCACGGGAAAGACATCTTTGACGACGCCCATTCGAACACGCGGTGGCGCGCGGCGGTCGACCATGCCGTCGAGATCGGATTCGGCAGCGCCGACTACGAACTGATCGTGATGAAATGAGCGTGAAGCTGCCGGATCCGCTTGCGGTCATCACGCTGTTCTATCCGGAGGCCTCCCCGCTGAAGCGTCTGCTGCTGAGACACAGCTGTCAGGTGCGGGATATGGCGCTCGAAATTCTGGCAAATTCCACGGGAAGGAAACTCGGAATCGATCCTGTGCAGGCCGCATGCGGGGCCATGCTCCACGACATCGGGATTTTCCGCTGCCGCGCACCGAAAATTCTCTGCGAAGGAACGGAACCCTATATCCGGCACGGGATTCTCGGGGCGGAGCTTCTGCGCGCCCTCGAACGGGAAAAGGGGCTTGCGCTGGAACCGTTCGCGCGCATCTGCGAGCGGCACACGGGGACGGGGATCACCGCGGAGGAAATCCGGGCGCAGGGGCTTCCGCTTCCGGAACGGGATCTCCTCCCGGAAACTCCGCTGGAAAAGCTGATCTGCCTTGCCGACAAATTCTACTCGAAATCGGGGCTCATGGAGGAGAAATCCGCGGAATCAATCCGGCTTTCCCTGCAGAAGTTCGGTCCGGATTCCGTGAACCGTTTTGGTGAACTTCAGCGCATGTTCGGGCTGCAGTAAGTCAGATTTCCGCTCCGCGTTCCGAACCGTTCCGCACAATTTCAAGGCATTTCCTGATTTTTTCCTGAGTAACCGGCTTCAGAACGATTCCGGAGAAGGACTCCATCGGGAAGTTGTTTTTCGCCTCGACATCGGCCGTGACGGCGAAAACCGGCATTTTCCCGAGAAGAGGATTTTCCCTGATCTTCCGGACCAGTTCGGAACCGTTCATTCCGGGCATCCACAGGTCGGTCATGACGAAGGAGAATGCGCGTCTTCCCAGGAGTTCGAGCGCGCCGGCACCGTTTTCTGCGGATTCGATGTCGGAGATTCCGGATTTGCACAGGATGGCGAAAAGGACCTTCCGGTTCATGGCGACATCGTCCACCACCAGGACGGAAAGCGGGCGGCAGTCAGGAACCGCGGCAGGAATTTTCCGTTCCGGGGTCGGTTCGGGTGCCGCTTCCGGAGCTTCTTCCACGCTGCCGAGCGTGACTCCGAAGATGCTGCCCTTCCCCGGTCTGCTTTTAATCCAGAGCCGGCCGCCCATTTTTTCTGCGAGACGCCGGGAGATGGCGAGTCCCAGACCGGTTCCGTTGTTGGAGGCATTCGTGCCGCGCAGCTGGGAAAGCTGGACAAAGGGTTCCATCAGGCGTTCCTGATCCTCTCTGGAAATGCCGATTCCGGTATCCCGGACAGAGAACGTGAATTCGCCGGAAGCCGGACCGCGCCGGACAAATTCTGCGGAAACGACGACTTCGCCGCGGAGCGTGAACTTCACTGCGTTTCCGATCAGGTTGAAGAGAATCTGGCGGATCCGCATGGCGTCCAGACGGAGCCGCGGGAGCCGGAACTCCTCCATTTTCAGAGCAATGCCTTTTGCTGCGGTCCGCGGTTCGAAGACCCGGACGATTTCCCGCGCGATCCCGGTGAAGTCCGCCGGTTCTGTCACGATCTGCATCTGGTTGGCCTCCAGCTTCGAGAGGTCGAGCACATCGTTGATCAGCTGGAGAAGGATATTCCCGCTCACGGCGATGGAGTCGAGATACGTTTTCGTTTCTTCCTGCGGAACGGAACCGTCACGCAGAAGTTCCGAAAAGCCGATGACGGCATTCAGGGGAGTCCTGATTTCGTGGCTGACGGAGGCAATGAAGAAGCTTTTCGCCTTGTCCGCCGCCTGGGCCTGCTGCATGGCCTTCACGATTTCATCCTTTGATTTCTGACGCAGGAGCATGACCTCGATCAGCTGTGCGGCGGCAGTCAGGAGATCCATGTCCAGTCCGGAAAAATTGCTCCGGGGATTGTCCTCGT